>DASZQC010000515.1:0-14474 GCA_035549815.1 Dongiaceae bacterium | reverse complement strand
CAGTCCTCAAGAATCTGGCCCGCAAGGCGCGGAGAAACGCCCGGTCGTCATCGTCGTGCCGGAGGTCTGGGGCCTGCACGAATATATCCGCGACGTGTGCCGGCGCCTCGCCAAGGAAGGTTATGGCCATCGCGCCCGATTTCTTCTTCCGCGCCGGCGACCCGGCGCCGCTGACCGAATGGGCGCAGATCGTGAAGATCGTCGCCACCGTCACCCACAAGCAGGCGACGAGCGACATCGGCGCGGTGCTCGCAGCAATCGCGCGCGGCGACATCAAGGGCGCCGACGCAGGCCGCATCGGCATCACCGGCTTCTGCTGGGGCGGGCTCATCGCCTGGATGGCCTGCGCCACCTTCCCGCAGATCAAGGCCGGCGTCGCCTGGTACGGCCGCCTCGCGACGCCGCCGGCGCCGAATGCCATGTTCACCGACGGCCGCCCCTTCCCGGTCGACGTCGCCGACCAGTTGAAGGCGCCGGTGCTGGGCCTCTATGCCGACAGCGATCAATCGATCCCGCTCTCCGATGTGGAGAAGATGCGCGCCGCCTTGGCGAAGGCCGGAAAGTCCGAGAGCTCCATCCACGTCTATCCCGGCACCCAGCACGGCTTCCACGCCGATTACCGCGAAGCCTACAACGAAGCCGCCGCCAAGGATGGTTGGGCGCGGATGAAGCGCCACTTCGTGCAGCATGGCGTGGCGTGAGTTAAACGCATCAGCCGTCTCACAACTCGTTCGTCATCCCGGCCTTGAGCCGGGACCCATTCCGCAGTCGCTGGAGCAGTTGATAAATGGACCCCGGCTCAAGGCCGGGGGACGATTGGTGGTATGTCGAAGGACGTGGGACGGCTACCGATACGGATCCGCCGCGTCGCGCAGGCCGTCGCCCATGAAGTTGAAGGCGAGCACCACGATGAAGACCGGCACCATGGGCAGCATCAGCCAGGGGTAGAGCACCACGGTCTCGATGTTCTGCGATTCGTTCAGCAGCACGCCCCAGGAGGTGATCGGCGCGCGGATGCCGAGGCCGAGGAACGACAGGGCGGTCTCGCCCAGGATCATGTTGGGGATGGCGAGCGTGGCCGAGGCGATGAGGTGGCTCATGAAGCTCGGCATCAGATGGCGGAAGATGATGCGGTTGGGCGAGGCGCCCATCAATTGCGCGGCGACGCAGAAATCCTCCTCGCGCAAGCTGAGCAGCTTGGAGCGCACGGCGCGCGCCAGGCCCGTCCAGTCGATCAGGCCGAGGATGATGGTGATGCCGAAATAGATCCAGAGCGGCGACCAGGTGACAGGCAGGATCGCCGCCAGCGCCAGCCACAAGGGCAGGTGGGGGATCGACCGCACCACCTCGATCATGCGCTGCACCACGTCGTCGACCCAACCGCCGTAATAGCCGGCCAGCCCGCCGAACACGATGCCGAGCACGATGGAGACGCCGACGCCGATCAGGCCGATGGTGAGCGAGATGCGCATGCCATAGAGGATGCGCGAGAGCATGTCTCGCCCCAGCCGGTCGGAGCCGAGCAGGAACATCTGGCCGCCTTCCGGCGGGCAAACCAGGTGGAAGTCGCCCTCCCACGCGCCCCAGAACTCGTATTTGTCGCCGGCGCAGAAGAAGCGGATGGGGAGCGGCTTTTTCGTGTTCTCCACATACTCGCGCTTCAAATTCTCCATGTTCAGCTTGTAGTCGAGGGCATAGACGAAGGGGCCCAGGAACTCGCCTTCATGGAACAGATGCACCTGCTGCGGCGGCACGTAGATGTGGGTGACGTCGCGGGTGTGCAGGTTGTACGGCGCCAGCACCTCCACCACCAGCACCATCGCATACATGATGGCGAGCACGATGGCGGAGATCACCGCCACGCGATGCCGGCCGAAGCGGATCGCCATCAGCTTCCATTGCGAGGCGAGATAGATCTTCTCCTGCTCCGCCGAGGTGCGCTCGACCGAATAGGGATCGAACGGCGCCGGCGAGACATAGTGCGGCAGCGGCGATGCGGGCGGCGGCGTCACCGCGCCGGAATTCAAATTGTCCGCGCTCATTTCGAGACCCCGCTGCCCAGACGGATGCGCGGATCGAGGAGCGCCAGCAGGATGTCGGAGATGAACACACCGACCACGGTCAGGAACGCCATGAACATCAGGAACGAGCCGGCCAGATACATGTCCTGGCTGCGCAGCGCGTCCAGCAGCATCGGGCCGGTCAGCGGCAGCGACATGACCACCGAGACGATGACCGAGCCGGAGATGAGCTCGGGCAGCAGGCTGCCGATATCGGCGATGAAGGGATTGAGCGAGATGCGCAGCGGGTATTTCACCAGCAGCCGTCCCGGCGGCAGGCCCTTGGCCCGGCCGGTCGTCACATATTGCTTGTTGAGCTCGTCCAGCAGATTGGCGCGCAGGCGGCGGATCATGCCCGCGGTGCCCGGCAACCCGATCACCAGCACCGGCACCCACAGATGGCCGAGGATCGACCGCAGCTTGGCCCAGGTCCAGGGCTGTCCCATGTATTGCGGGTCCATCAATCCGCCGATCGACAAGTCGAAATACCGGTTGGCGGCATAGAGCAGGATCAGCGCCAGCATGAAGCTGGGCGTCGCCAGGCCGATATAGCCGAAGAGCGTGAACAGGTAGTCGCCGATCGAATATTGCCGCACGGCGGAATAGACCGCGATCGGGAACGACACCACCCAGACGAACAGGATCGAGGCCAGCGAGACGACGATGGTGAGCGCCAGCCGGTCGCCGACCACTTCGCTGACCGGCATCGAATGGGCGAAGCTGAAACCGAGATTGCCCTGCACCAGGCCGCCCACCCATTTCAGGTACTGGATGTGGACCGGCTGATCGAGGCCGTACTCCCGGCGCAGGAACTCGATCTTGGCCGGATCCACCGCCTGGCCCTGGGATTGCAGCTCCGTAATATACGTCTCGATGAAGTCGCCCGGCGGCGCCTGGATGATGACGAAGATCGCGATGCTGATGAGGATCAGCGTCGGGATCATCACCAGCAGGCGTTGGACAAAATAACGGAACATGCGACCCAGTAATTAATGCGCCGGCGTCACTCGGCGACCGAGCTCAGTTGCCGGGCCTCGTCGAGCCAGAACGTATCGGGCTTGTGCACGCCGAACTGCGCGCCGGGGTCCCAGGCCCACACGGCCTTTTCCGGCACATTGTGCAGGTGACGGTTGACCACCACCGGCTGGGGCACGTTGGCGACGGTGCCGATCGTGTAGACCTGATCGGCCCAGATCTTCAGGATCTCGTCCCAGATGGCGGTGCGCTTGTCGGTCTCGGTCGCGGCGCGCCAGGAGAGCAGCAGGTCGTACAATTGCTGCGCCTCCGGCATGTCGATCTTCTCGCCGGCTTCGCCCTTGGTTTCGATGAACTGGCCCCACTTCGCCCATTGCAGTTGCTGCTGGCTGGACGGGGTGAATTCCCACGGGCTCATATCGGCATTGGGAATGCCGTTATCGGCGCCGTACCAGACCGACATGACGCTTTCGCCGGCGAAGATGCGGTTGCGGAACACTTCCAGTTCCGAGGGCTTGGTGAACAGGTCGACGCCGATCTTCTTCCACGAATCGCGGACGAGTTGCAGCACGTCGGCTTCTTCGGTGCTTTCGCCGGCGGTGTCGACCACGATCACCATCTTGCGGCCGTCGGGCAGCAGGCGCAGCCCGTCGTCGCTGCGCTTGTTGAGGCCCATCTCGTCCAGCAGCGCGTTGGCCTTGTCGACATCCAGCGTCGACCAGGCGGTGGTGTAGTCCGGCTTGTAGAGAGGGCTCTGCGCCAAAATCGTGGACGCGCCGGGCACGCCCAGGCCGTAATAGATCGCCTGGTTGATCTCGTCACGGTCGATCGCCAGCGACAAGGCGCGGCGGCAGCGCACGTCGCGGAACAGGCCGCGCCACACGGCGTCGGTGGTGGTCAGGTTGGGATTGAGCGCCAGCTTGGAGGCGCGGCCGTCATCCCACAGGCGGACGAAGAATTTCTGCTTCTCCTCCTCCGCCTGCTTCAGGACGGTGTAATTGTCGAAGCGGATGTTGCGCGCCTGGAGATCGGCGTCGCCTGCCGCGGCCTTGGCCGGGATCAGGCCGGACGCGGCGATGTCGAACACCACCTGGTCGAAATAGGGCAGTTGCTGGCCCTTCTCGTCGACGCGGTAATAGTACGGGTTGCGGGTGAAGACGAAACGTTCCGCCGGCGGCTTGTTGCGCAGCACCCACGGATCGAGGGTGGGGAGCTTCGGATTGTCGTTGCGGTACTGGTTGTCCTTGCGGTTGTGCAAGGCGGCCCAGCTCGGCTGGCCGGATTCCTCGACCTCCGCCTTCAGCTCGGCCTCGTCGCGGTATTTCTTGTGGTACTTCTTCAGGTAGTGGCCGGGACGGAAAATGTAGAGCGGCGAGGCGGCGGCGATCGCCGGCAGGAACTCGGCGTTCG
The DNA here is from genome assembly GCA_035549815.1 of Dongiaceae bacterium. Classification (GTDB taxonomy): domain Bacteria; phylum Pseudomonadota; class Alphaproteobacteria; order Dongiales; family Dongiaceae; genus Dongia_A. The sequence goes on along the minus strand of DASZQC010000515.1, from coordinate 10,029 downwards.
GCGCGTCCCAGGAATAACGCACGGTCAGCTCGTCCGGGAACTCCACCTTGGGCGGCTTGCCGTCGATCAACAGGGTCGCCGGCACTCCGGTCGGCATCAGCTCGTCATTGTTGGCGACATCTTCCCAGAAATAGCGGAAGGCTTCCGAGGTGAAGGGCTTGCCGTCGCTCCATTTGTGGCCCGCGCGCAGCTTGAAGGTGAAGATGCGGCCCTCCTGCACCTCGAAGCTTTCGCAGATGTCCGGCACCAGCTTGTAGTCCTTGTCGTAGCAGACCAGCCGGGCATAGGAATAAGCGACCAGGACGCGGGTGTCCTTGGGGCTCGCCATCAGCATGCGCATCTCGCCGCCCTGGGTGCCGATCTCGGCCATCTTGGCGACGGCCGGGTTCTTCGGCAGGCGTTCGGCCACCGGCGGCAGCTCGCCCTTGGCCTCGGCGTCCTTGAAGTAAGGCGAGCCGATGAAATCCGCCAAAGCCGGACCCGCTCCGAAGACGAGGCCCGCACCCAGCGTGGTCAACAGGAATTCCCGGCGTTTCATGCAGCGCTCCTGATGTCGATACCGGCACGGACCCAGTGTCCGTCATAGACTTCCACCATCCCCGGCCGGCGGTTGGTATCGATGGTAAAGGGCGCCGGCCAGGCCGCCGGGATGGAGGCCTTGCCTTCCATCAGGCGGTCGAAATTCAGCCGGCAGGTCAGCGACGGATCCGGCACCGCGGCCAGCAAGGCCCGAGTATAGGGGTGAACCGGATTCTGGAACAATCGTTGCGCCGGGGCCATTTCCACCAGCCGGCCGGCGCACATCACCATGATGCGGTCGGCGATGTAATCCACCACCGCGAGGTTGTGCGAAATGAAGATGTAAGTCAGGCCGAGCTTGGCCTGCAGGTCCTTGAGCAGGTTCAGGATCTGCGCCTGGATCGACACGTCCAGCGCCGAGACCGGCTCGTCGCAGATGACGATGTCGGGGCGCAGCGCGATGGCGCGGGCGATGCCGATGCGCTGGCGCTGGCCGCCGGAGAAGGAATGCGGGTAGCGCCGCAGATGCTTCACGTCGAGGCCGACCAGGGCCATCAGCTCCTTGGCCATCTCCTCGCGCTCTTTCGCCGTGCCGACGCCGTGGATCACCAGCGGCTCGGTGATGATGTCGTAGACCGACATGCGCGGATTGAGCGAGCCCATCGGGTCCTGGAACACGAACTGGATCTTCTTGCGGAAGTCCTGCAGCCTGGCGCCGCTGAGCTTCAGCGCCTCGACCAGCTGGCCGCCTTCGTTGAACAGGATGCGTCCGGTGTCCGGCGCGATGGCGCGCATGATGATCTTGGATAGCGTGGTCTTGCCACAGCCGGATTCGCCGACCAGCCCCAGGCACTCGCCGCGCTTCAGTTCGAAGCTGACATCGTCGACCGCCAGGAATTCCTTGTGCACGCCGCCGAACAGGCCGGATTTGCGCACCGAATATTTCTTGCTGACATTCTCGACCAGCAGCAGCGGCGCGCCCAATCCGGCGCCCTCCGCCCACGGCTTCTTCTCGGCGAACAGCTTGCCGCCGGTCGGCTTGATCTCGCGGATCGGCGTCAGCCGCTCGCCCGGCTCCATGCCGAAGCGCGGCACCGCGCGCAAGAGCGCCTGGAGGTACGGATGCTCCGGCGCGCGGAACAGATCCTCCATGGTGCCGGATTCCATCACCTCGCCGTGATACATCACGACGATCTCGTCGGCCACGTTGGCGACCACGCCCAGATCGTGGGTGATGAGCAGCAGCGCCATCTGGAACTCGCGCTGCAGATCGATCATCAGCTTCAGGATCTGCGCCTGGATGGTGACGTCCAGCGCCGTGGTCGGCTCGTCGGCGATCAGCAAGGTCGGCCGGCAGATCAGCGCCATGGCGATCATCGCGCGCTGGCGCAACCCGCCGCTCAGCTCGAACGGATAGGTCTTATAGCCGCGCTTGGGATCGGGGAAGCCGACCAGGCGCAGCATCTCCTCCACCATCTCGCGCACCTGGCCACCGCTGATCTTGCGGTGCAGTTGCAGCGCCTCGCCGATCTGGTCGCCGATCGTGTGCACCGGCGACAGCGAGGTCATCGGTTCCTGGAAGATGATGGAGACGGCGCTGCCGCGGATCGCGCGCATCACCGGGCCGTTGCGCGGCTGCTGCGCGATGTCGATCAGGCCGCGCGCCCCGTTTTCATTGCCGTTGATGCTCTTCGTCGTGTTGTCGAGCAGGATCTGGCCGCCGGAGATCTGCGCGATCTTCGGCAGGATGCCCATGATGGCCTGCGCCACCACCGACTTGCCGGAGCCGGATTCGCCGACCAGCGCCACCGTCTTGCCGTGCGGCACGCGGAAATTGACTCCGCGCACCGCCTGCAGCGGGCCGGTGTCGAGATTGAAGGTGATGCGCAGGTCGCGGACGGTCAGCAGATTGCCGTCGATGCCGGCGCCAAGGCTGTCCTGCGGTTTGATGATCAGGTCCGGCCGCGTCATCGGCCCGTCACCCGGCGACGCCGATGGCGGCCATGTTGTCCGCCGTGACGCGATCCACCATCAGCTTGTTCTCGCGCGCCGCATGCGCCGCGCGCGCGACAATCTCGGAAAAGCCCGGCAGGTTGGAATCGATCTGGATCTTGGATTTCTCGTCCTTGAGGGTCAGCGACATCCAGCCCTTTTTGCGACTGCGAGATGTCGGATAATAGCGCAGCGACAGACCCGCGAGATCCGCCCAGCGAATCGTCTGTCTCCGGAAGCCCCCGCATTCGATCCCCTCTTCCGTCACCCAGAACCGCGTCAGGTTCTTGGCGATGGTCGTCATGGTGTAGATGGCGAACAAGACGGTCAACCCCGCGAACAGCCACGCCAGTTGGTTTTGCCATTCGTTTGTGACGAGGATCACAAAGCAAATGACGATGCCCGCGACGCCGCGAACGTAGTCCCAGAACAGGGCCGAGAGCGGGTATCTCAGCTCGGTCATCTATGCGCCAAACGCTGGAAACAATTCGGCCGCTCCGCGCCATCTGATGCCCGGACGGCCCGCGCACCAACCCAGGAAAACCTCCAGGAATTCCCACGTTTCTGTGTCATGTACCAGGTGATGCGTCAACAGACCGGTTGGCTCGAAAGCGTCGGCCCGGCCGCCGCGCTTGGCGGCCAGGTGGCCGATCAGCAAATCCAGGGTCGGGCCGACGCCCAGGAACCCCTTTCTTGTTGAATTCCGTGTTCCATGCCAGTCGATCACGTCCACATGGGTGTTGACTTGGTGAATCCCCGGCGCGGCCAGCGCGTTTTTGCGCGGCAGATAGGTTGTCAGTCCGCGATAACCAAGATCGGCTAACAGTGATAGGTGGCCGCGATCGAAGCGGTTCCACGGCGGCGTCAGGGCCGGCACGAATTGCGCTGTGAAATCCGCGCGCAGCCGGTCACGCCCCGCCGCCAGGGCCTGCGCGACCTCCGCCGCCGGACGGGTCGGCGGGAACTCCGATTTCTTGGCGCCGGCTGCGGCGCGGTTGCCGTGATCGTAGCCGTGCTGCAATACCCTGATGTTTTTGACATCAGTTTGCAGCAGCGGCGCCAGGCTCGGGGTCAGCCGGCCCGGGATGACCGCCAGCACCAGCGGCGCGCGGCCGCGCGCCAGGTCCAGCAGGCGGCGCAAGGCGGGCGTGTCCGCGATGGCGTCATCGTCGCGCCACCACAATTCGATTGCGCGGCCTGCCGCCGCCCAGGCATCGCACTCGCGGGCCAGATCGTCCCACCCGGTCATAGCCCGCGCTTCTGCTTCCAGGCGGCGATCAGCTCGGCGGCGCTTTGCCGGGCGCCGTCCAGATTGAGCGCCAGTTCGGCCGGCGCATGCGCGGCATCGATCGCCGCCGCCAGGGTGCCGGGGGTGAGGAATTCCGGATCGACCATGCCCAGGACCTGGCGCTCCACCAGCATGCGGGCCCGCAAGGTCTGCTCGCTTTCCCCGCCTTCGGCGAAGGGCACGACGACGGCCGGGCATTTCAGCGCGATCAGTTCCATGACCGTGTTGTAGCCGGCCTGCGAGATGGAGAGATGACAGGACGCCATCAGGGCGCCGAAATCGGCGCGGTAGCTGTCGATCCTGATGTCCGGATCGCCGGCGGCCAGCTTGTCCAGCTCCCTGCGCTGCGCATCGGGCAGGTTGGCGCCGGTGACGATGCGCCAGGGGCGGTGCCGGTGGCGCGTCATCCGCTTGGCGCGGATCGCGGCGGACAGCAGCGGAAAGCCGACCGCGCCGCCGCCGGCCGACACCAGCACCTCGCCCTTGCCGCGGTCTACCGTTGCCGGCACGGTCGCGCGCTCGACGACGAAGCCGGTATAGCTCAGGCGATCGGCGATCTCGGTCGCCAGCGGAAAGGTCAGGTCGAATCGCGTCAGGTGCGGGTCGCCATGCACCAGCACGCGGTCGATGCTGCGCTTGACGATGTCGACCGCTTCCCGCGCGCGGTCCATGCGGCCCTTGTCCACCAGGATGTCGCGCACCGAGACCGCGACCAAAGGCTTCGGTTGCTGGGCGGTGGCCGCATCCAGCACGGGCAGCAGCTCGAAGCGGAACTGGCGCCGGCCGAACGGGTACATCTCGATCAGCACGATGTCCGGCTTGGCGGCCGCGAAGGCGTCGAGCAATTGCTGCTTGCGCGCGACCTTCCAGCGCTCGTCGACCTTCTTGCCCTGATCGTCCAGCAGGTGAGTGAATTGCGCATCCGAGGCGACCGCCGGCGGCAATTGCACCACCTTCGCCCGAGCAGGCGCGATGCCGCTGACCGGCGCGCCGCCCAGCACGAAGTCGACCTCGGCCCCCGCCTCGATCAGCGCCCCCGCAATCGCCGCCGCCCGCCGCAGATGCCCGATGCCCAGCAGATGCTGCACATAGAAAAAGACGCGGGGGGAGGTCATGCTTCGTTTCTCTTCTCGTCATCACCGAGCCGCCGCGATAGCGGCAAGACCCGGTGATCCAAATTTCGTTGTGCAACACCGAAGGTAACTTGGATTGCCGGGTCAAGCCCGGCAATGACGGATAAAAACAGCAACCGCCCCATCACCCCTCCAAACTCACATTCAGCCGTTCCACCGCCGGCCTGCCGTCCTCCGCCAAGGCATACACATGGGCGCAGTTCGGGCGCAACTTGGTGGGCGGCTTGCCGATCATGGGCCAGGCGCTGGCCAGCGCATAGATGGCGCGGCCGACCGCCTTGTGCGTCACCAGCACCGTCGGCCGCCGCAATTCCGCCAGCCGCGCCAGCAGCGGCAGGAGCCGCGCCTGGACCTCGCGCGGGCTCTCACCTTCGGGTGCCCGGAAATCCAGGCCCATATCCTCGCGTTCCGCTGCGTCACCGGTCGGATCGGCGCGCAGATCCGCCAGCCTTTTGCCCTCCCAGGCGCCGAAATCCATCTCGGTCAGGCGCGAATCCACGCCGACCTCCGCGTCGGGAAACAGGATCGCGGCAGTCATGCGCGCGCGGGCGAGCGGGCTCGACAGGATGCGATAGCTTGCCCAGTCCGGATCGATCTTCCACCGCGCGGCGACCGCGATGCCTTCCTCGTCCAGCGCCACGTCGGTGCGGCCCTGCAGGCGCTTGTCGCGGTTCCAGGCGGTCGGCGCATGGCGCAGGACGACCAGGCGCGTCACGGCTTCACGCCAAGCTTCGCCAGGCCGCGCGCCAGGTTTGCCGCCGCGGCCGGCAGATCGTGCCGGCGCGCGACTTTCGCCCGCGCCGCCTTGCCCAGCTTTGGCAGATCGGATTTCAAGGCGCGTTTCAACCCGGCGGCAAACTTGGCCGCATCGCCCGGCGGCGTCAGGAAGCCGGTCTTGCCGTCCGCGACGATCGCCGGCACGCCGCCCGAGGCACCCGCCAGCACCGGCAGGCCACAGGCCTGCGCCTCCAGAAGCGCCATGCCGAACGCCTCGTTGATCGCCGGCCAGACCAGCAGATCGCTCGCCGCATAGGGACCGATCAGTTGCTCCGGTGGCAGCGCGCCCAGGAATCGCACCGCGCAGGGCGCATCGCGGAAAGCGCGCTGCACCTCCGCCTGCGCCTCGCCGGCGCCGATGATCAGCAGCAAGGGCCGCGCCAGCTTCGCGCGGCGCAACGCCTCCGCCAGCACCTGGTACGAGGCGAGCTTGTCGCCCTTGCGCATCATGCCGACGGCGAGCAGCCAGGGGCGCCCGAGATCGCGGGGCCCATCGAGCTTGTGGCGCGCCGCGAGCTGCGCCCGCGCGGACTCATGCGCCGGCACGACAGGCGCGAAGCTCTGCAGATCCAGGAACGGCGGCAGGTCGACCAGCCGGCGCCGGTCGGTCACCTGCGCCAGGCACTCCTTGTCATTGGGATTGAGGCAGAAGATCGCATCCGCCGCCGCGATCGCCGCTTCCGCCCCGGCGTGATTGAAGGCCCAGGCGCCGGCCGCGCGTTTCGGCGCATGGCTTGCTTCGGCGACCAGATACGGAATGTCGAGCGCTTCGGCGACGCGCGGCCCGATCCAGTCCACCGCCTTGTAATAGAGATGATAGGTGAAGACCGCTTTCGGCCGCGCGCGTTTCGGCGCGGCACGCAGCTTGGCGATCAGGCGATCGGCGATGCCCCAGGCCTGGGCCCGCATCGTCTCCTGCGCCAGCGGTTCCAATGGATCGGCGATACGCGCGCGCAGGCGGCTCGCCAGCATCACGTCGAAGCCTGCCTGCCGCAGCGCCAGCAACAGCAGCCGCGCCATGGTGCGATCCCCCGACGGCACCGGATGCGTCGGTGGCTTCAGCGGCGCGTAGAACAGGATGCGGGTCATGACGCTCCATCCGCGCGGAAGCGGCGGTCCAGATCGTCGATGCCGCGCTCCAGCGAGAATTGCGTCCGTACACGCTGGAAACCGGCCTCGGCCAGCTCCGCGCGCAAGGCCGGATCGCGCGCCAGGCGCAGGATGGCGGCGGAGAGATTTTCCGGCGCTTCCGGCAATACCAGCCAGCCGGTCTCCTTGTGCACGACCAATTCGGCGATTCCGGCCAGCCGCGTGGCGATGACGCAGAGGCGCTGGCTCTGCGCCTCCATCAAGACGTTGGGCAATCCGTCACGGTCGCCGTCTTCGGCGATGCGGCTGGCCAGCACGAACAGGTCGGCGGCGCGATAGGCCTGCAAGACCTGCTCCTGCGGCGCCGCGCCTTGCCAGGTGATACGGCCGGCGATCTGCAAGGTCTCCGCCAGGCTTTTCAGATTGTCGAGCTCCGGCCCGCCGCCGATGTGATGGAAGCGCCAGTCGAACTCCGTCGGCAGCAGCGCCAGCGCCTGCAGCAGATCGGGGAAGCCCTTCTTCGGCACCGCGCGACCAACGGAGAGAATTTTCACCGGATTCTGGCCCGCGGGATTGTCCGACAAAGGCGGTTCCGGGAAGCGCGCGAAATCGAGCCCGTGATAGACCAGGTTGATCTTGTCGCGATCCTTCGCGTCGGCGATCTCGCGCAGATGGTCGTGGCCGTCGCGGGTGCAGGTCACCAGCCAATCCATGGTCGCAAGCTTTTCGCGCTTGTCCCAATCGGCAGAGGTCCAGATGTCCTTGGCGTGCGCCGAGCAGCTCCAGCGCATGCCGGTCATCAGATGCGCGTAGTAGGTGGCCGAGGCCGGCGTGTGCAGGAAATGCGCATGCAGTCGCACCGCGTCCTTCGGCATCTCCGCCACCATGACGCAGGCCTGGCCGAAGCGCCGCGCGCGGTTGGGGTTGAAGTCGCGCCACAGATCCTTGATCCATTGCGCGAAGGCGCGGCCGAAGCCGGGCTTCCACATCGCGCGCAGCACGCCGCGCAGCACGCGGAACGGCTCCTGATAGAGATATTCCGGCAGGTACGTGACCTTGGCCGCGATCTCGCGATGCACCGGATGCACGTGCTTGTCGGTCGGAAAGCGCAAGGAGACGATGTCGATGACATGCCCGCGTTGCTCCAGCGCGCGGATCTCCTGCGCGATGAAGGTTTCCGACAGGCGCGGATAGCCCTTGAGGATGAAGATCAGATGGGACATGGCCGGGTTTAGGCCACGTTTACCGGGTCCTGGCAAGGCTTGGCATGACGCGGAAGGGTCTACCGGTTCTTGCGGCTGGCGACGCGCAGGCGCTTGGTGGGAGTTCCGTTGCGCTCGGCGGCGGTCCGCTCCGCCTTGCGCACCCGGGCGATGGCCTGGGAGGCGAGACGGTTGACGTTCTCCAGCCCGTCCATCAGGCCGGGCACCACCACCTCGCTGGGAAGCGCCTGCTGCGGCAACTGGCGCAGGGCCGTCGCCATGCGCTTCCAGTCCCGCACGCCGTCATCTTCCAGCATGGACGAGAGGCCAAGCTCCTCCGCCCTTTTGGCGCGGATGAACTGCTCCATGCGCGGCTGGGTCCTGGGCACGATGACCGCGCGCTTGTCGAAGCTCAGGATCTCGCAGAAGGTATTGTAGCCGCCCATCGCCACCACGCCGAGCGCCGGGTTCATCAGGTGCTCGATCTGCGCATCGAAGGTGATGGCCTCCACGTTCGCCAGCCGGTTGGCGCGCTGGATGAACTCCGCCTGGCGGTCGGAATGCATGAAGGGGCCAAGCACCAGAAGTGCCGGATGCGGCAGGGCCTTGTCGTTCTCGTAGGCGCGCAGCACCCAGTCGATCACTTCCTCGCCGTCGCCGCCGCCGCCGGTGGTGACCAGCAGGTACGGCGGCTCGATCTTCTGCAGGGTCCAATGCGCCGGCGTGCCTTGCGGCAGCGTGCGATGCAGATAACCGGTATAGGTCATCTTGCGGCGCACCGATTTCGGCAGCTCGATGCCCTCCAGCGGATCGCAGATCTGCGGCAATCCATAGACCCAGATCGAATCGTAGAGGTCGCGCAAAGCCGGCACCGCCTTCTTGCGCTCCCACTCGGGGATCAGGTGCACCGGATCGTCCATGATGTCGCGCAGGCCCAGCACCAGGTGCGTGCCGCGCTCCTTCAGCATCTTCAGCGTATGGGTCACTTCGCCGCGCAGGCCCAGCGGCTCCTTGTCGACAATGAAGATGTCGGGGTCGAAAATGTCCGCCGTGTGCTGGATGATCGAATCGCGCATCGCCAGCGTCTCGTCGATGTCGATCAACAGGCTCAAGGGCGTGTAGTCGCCCGAGCGCAGCTTGATGACGCCGGGAATGCGCACAAAATCCACGCGGGCGCGGAAATTGAAGCTGCCGATGATCGGCGAGCCGGTCAGGATGATGACCGACATGTCTTTGTTCTGATCGACCAGGGCATGAGCGATCGTCAGGCAGCGGCGCAAATGCCCCAGGCCGAACGTATCATGCGAATAGATGAGGACGCGCGCGTCCCGGTTCTTGGTATCGTTCTTTGGCACGCGCCTATCCCCAGTGAGCGGCGAGCGGGGGGAGTATGGCATAGGGATTTTCCCGATGAAAAGTCGTGATTTCATGTCGCTTGCGCGAAAACCGCGATTGTGACGAGCCGGCATCTTTCCGGCCAAGACACGGATTTCACGAGGTTTTTTCTATCAAGCCCGATCGCCGCGCTTGTCGGAGCGGACCTCTGCCGCATATTGTCTTAAATATGTGCGTCAGCCGGCCGTTGCGGGGGCGGGCGGCTGGATCATCGCTCCAGGGGCGGGTAATGGAACATTCCTTGTTTCGGTATATCTGGCGCAATTCTTGGCGCGATCAATCCCTGATCCTGATCATCGTTGTCATCGCGCAGGTCTTCTACTTCATCTCGCTCGACTTGCCGAAGCAGATTGTGAACCAGGCGATCCAGGGGGAAGCCTTTGATGGCGTGCGCACCGCTCCGTTCCTCAACATCACCATCGGCCCCTTCGACGTCATCGGCATGCCGGAAATCACCCTGTTCTCCGGCTTCGAGCTGGAGCGCCTGGCCTATCTGGTGGCGCTCTGCTTCTCGTTCCTGTTCTTCGTGGTGGTGAATGGCTGGCTGAAACAGCTCGTCAATACCGAGAAGGGGCGCCTCGGCGAACGCATGCTGCGCCGCATGCGCTACGAGCTCTATGACCGCGTGCTGAGA
>DASZQC010000514.1:0-5587 GCA_035549815.1 Dongiaceae bacterium | reverse complement strand
ATCCACGCCGGCCAGGACTTCGCCGTCATCGGCTTCGACGACGTGCAGGAAGCCGCCCATGCCGATCCGCCGCTGACCACCATCGCGGTCGATGCGATGGGCCTGGGCGAGCGTGCGGCGCAGACCGTCCTGAAAATGATCGGCGCCGGTGAGCCGATCGTCGAGGAGCATGTGGGCGAGGTGCATCTGGTGATCCGGGAAAGCTGCGGCGGCAAGGCTGCGCGGGCGGTGGAGAAGCGGGCATGAGCAAAGTTGGATGGGGCCTGATCGGCGCCAGCACCATCGCCAAGGAATGGGTGATCGGCGCGATCCGTGCGCAGGCCGGCGCCGAAGTCGCCGCGGTGATGAGCTCCAGCGCCCAGCGCGCCGCCGACTACGCCAAGGCCAACGGGATCGCAAAATCCTATGACCGCGTCGATGCCCTGCTGAAGGACCCGGCGGTGGATGCCATCTACATCTCCACCACCAACGAACTGCACAAGGAACAGACCTTGGCCGCCGCCGCGGCCGGCAAGCATGTGTTGTGCGAGAAGCCCCTGGCGATGAATGTCGCCGATGCGCGCCAGATGGTCGAAGCCTGCCGCAAGGCCGGCGTGGTCATGGGCACCAACCATCATCTGCGCAACGCCGCCAGCCACGGCGCCATTCGCGCGGCAATCAAGGCCGGCCGTATCGGCACGCCCTTATCGGCGCGGGTGTTCCATGCGGTCTATCTGCCGCCGCACCTGCAGGGCTGGCGCATCACCAAGCCGGAGGCGGGCGGTGGCGTCATCCTGGACATTACGGTGCATGACATCGACACGTTGCGCTTCATCCTGGACGACGATCCGGTGGAGGTGACGGCGCTGGCGCAGTCCGGCGGGATGGCATCGGCGGGTTTGGAGGATGCCGCCATGTCGGTGTTCCGCTTCAAGTCCGGCCTGATCGCCCAGACCCATGACGGCTTCACCACCAAGCACGCCGGCACCGGCATCGAAATCCACGGCACCGAAGGCTCGCTGTTCGGGCGCGATGTGATGACCCAGAAGCCTATCGGCACCGTGACGCTCCGCACCGAGAAGGGCGAGGAGGAACTGCCGCTCGCCCCGGAGAATCTCTACGTCCGGGCCCTCCGCGCCTTTCACGCGGCGATGCGGGGCGAGGGCGCGCCGGCCGCGACCGGCGAGGACGGCGTGTGGTCGTTGGCGGCGGGTGTCGCGACCCAGGAAGCGGCCAGGACCGGCCGCGTGGTCAAGATCGATCCAGGTTTGTGAGTTCAAGATGGTGAAGGTTGTTTCGGCGGAAGAGGCGGCAAATCTGATCGGCGACGGCATGACCGTCTCCGTCTCCTCTTCCAGCGGGCTCGGTTGCCCGGATGCGGTGTTGGCGGCGGTCGGCGCGCGCTTTGCCGCGACGGGTCATCCGCGCGACATCACCACGTTGCATCCGATCGCTGCCGGCGACATGTACGGCATCAAGGGCATCGACCACATCGCGCAGAAAGGCCTGCTGAAAAAGACGCTCTGCGGCTCCTATCCCTCCGGTCCGTCTTCGGCGGAGCCGCCGAAAATCTGGCAGATGATCGGCGCCAACGAGATCGCCGCCTACAACATCCCGTCCGGCATCCTGTTCGACATGCATCGCGAGGCGGCGGCGAAGCGGCCGGGCACCTTGACCAAGGTCGGGCTCGATACCTTCGTCGATCCGGCGCGCGAGGGCTGCGCCATGAATGCGCGCGCCGCCGCCGAGCCGGTCGTCCGCAAGGTGGAGTTCGACGGCGACACCTGGCTCTATTTCCCGGCGATCGTGCCGCAGCTTTCCATCATCCGCGCGACCACCGCGGACGAGCGCGGCAACCTGACCTTCGAGCACGAGGGCGCCTTCCTCGGCGCGCTGGAACAGGCGATGGCCGCGCGCAACAACGGCGGCATCGTCGTCGCGCAGGTGAAGCGCCTGGCGCAGGCGGGCACCTTCAAGCCGCATGACGTGCGCGTGCCGGGCATCCTGGTCGATTATGTCGTCGTCGCCGCCGACCAGTTGCAGACGACGCACACGCAATACGACCCGGCCATTTCCGGTGAAGTGTTCCGGCCGATCTCCTCCTTCCGCGTGCCGGAATTCAATTTGCAGAAGGCGATCGCGCGCCGCGTCGCTTTGGAGTTGAAGGGCGGCATGGCGGTCAATATCGGCTTCGGCATCTCCGCCAACGTGCCGCGCATCCTGCTGGAGGAAGGCCAGCACGGCGCTGTCACCTGGGTGATCGAGCAGGGCGCCGTCGGCGGCGTGCCGCTGCTGGATTTTGCGTTCGGGTGCTCGTCCAACGCCGAATCCATCATGCCCTCGCCGCACCAGTTCACGTACTTCCAGGCTGGCGGTTTCGATGCCTCCCTGCTGTCGTTCCTGCAGATCGACCGGCACGGCTCGGTCAACGTGTCCAAGCTCTCCGCGCGGCCGCACGTGACGGCGGGCGCCGGCGGCTTTGTCGATATCACCTCGCGCGCCAAGAAGATCGTCTTTTCCGGTCCCCTGGTTGCCGGCGCGGATGTTCGTATCGAGAACGGCGCAGTGCATGTCCTCAAGGAAGGCAAGGTCAAGAAGCTGGTGCCGGAGGTCGAGCATGTCTCCTTCTCCGGCCGCCGTGGCGTGGAGCAGGGACAAGAGGTTACGTATGTAACCGAACGTTGCGTGCTGAAGCTGACCAGGGACGGTGTGACGGTCACGGAAATCGCTCCCGGCATCGACCTGCAGCGCGACGTGCTGGCGCAGGCGGGCTTCGAGCTGAAGGTCGCCGGCAATCTGCAGGTCATGCCGGCATCTCTGTTCAAGCCGGAGAAGATCGGCCTGCGCCTGAACGGTTCCGCCAGCATCGGAGCCGGCGATGAGTGATCCGCGCATCCTGCTGGCGGTCGAGGGCGAGGTCGCGATCCTCTCGCTGAACCGGCCCGAGAAATTGAACGCGCTGGATCAGGGCATGCTGACAGCCCTGGAGCAGGCTTTCGACGAAATCGACGCAAACAAGAATGTGCGCGTCCTGTTGCTGGCGGCGAATGGCAAGGCGTTCTGCGCGGGCGGGGACATTGCCTCCTGGGCGGCGTTGTCGCCGCTGGACTTCGCGCATGATTGGGTGCGGCGTGGCCATCGCGTGTTCGACCGCCTGGCGCGGCTGCGCGTGCCGACCGTCGCCGTGCTGGCCGGGCATGCCTTCGGCGGCGGGCTGGAACTCGCCGGCGCCTGCGATTTCCGCGTGGCCGAGGCCGGCGTGAAGCTGGGCCTGCCGGAAACGAGCTTAGGGATGGTGCCGGGCTGGTCCGGTACGCAGCGCCTGGTGCAACGGTTCGGCGCGCAACTGGTGCGCCGACTGTCGCTGGGTGGGGATATGCTGAATGCGGAGCAGGCCCTGGCGGCCGGACTGGTCGATCGCGTTGCCGCCGCAGGTGACGGCATGAAGAGCGCGCGCGACCTGGCGCAGGCCATTGCGGCGCGCGGGCCCGCCGCGGTGCAGGTCGCCAAGCTGATGATCAATGCCGCCGCGGGCGAGGAATCCGCCGCGACCCTGGAAGTCCTGGCCAGCGCGATGATCGCGACGACCTCCGATCTCAAAGAAGGGGTTGCCGCCTTTCGGGAGAAACGGAAGGCAAGGTTCGAGGGTCTTTAGGTCATGAACGGGAGGAACCGCAATTGCTCCCCAGGAAAGATGCGCGTCGAAAGGATACCAGTTCGCATCAGCACAAACGGATCGAGGAGATTAACAAGGCTTTGCAGAGCCGCCCGGGGGCGGCTACCGTTCATCAGGTCTTGGGTAAGGCTTGGCCGCGGCATGGTCGAGGGCTATACCGGCGCCAAGATCAAGCGATCCTGCCGGATGAATTCTCGTTCGGCGACACCCACGGAACGCGCCAGCGTGCTGGGGGCAAGCGGACGGTCCCTGAAAGGCCGTCCTTTCAAAACTGACATCGGGAGGAGTGCATGAAGATTTCAAAATGGATGACCACCTCGGCCCTTCTCACCTGCGTCGCCGCATTCTCGGCGACGGCGGTGGCGGACGAGTCCGTGGAAGTGTTGCATTGGTGGACGTCCGGCGGCGAGGCCGCGGCGCTCAACGTGCTGAAGCAGGATCTGGAGCAGGAAGGCGTGAGCTGGCAGGACATGCCGGTCGCAGGCGGCGGCGGCGAGCAGGCGATGACCGCGCTCCGCGCGCGCGTCACCGCAGGCAATCCGCCGACCGCCGTGCAGATGCTGGGCTTCGACATCACCGACTGGGCGAAGCAGGGCGTCGTCGCCGACCTCAACGACCTCGCGGCCAAGGAAGGCTGGGACAAGGTGGTTCCGGCGGCGCTGCAAGCCTTCTCCAAGTATGACGGCAAGTGGGTCGCGGCACCGGTCAACGTTCACTCCACCAACTGGGTATGGGCGAACAAGAAGGTGTTCGACGATCTCGGCATCGCTCAGCCGACGACCTGGGACGAGCTGATCGCGGCGCTGGACAAGATCAAAGCGGCCGGCCTCACTGCGGTTGCCCATGGCGGCCAGCCCTGGCAGGAAGCCACGATCTTCGACGCCGTCGTGATGTCGACCGGTGGGCCGGACTTCTACAAGAAGGCCTTCATCGATCTTGATCCGGCGGCGCTGAATTCGCCGACCATGGTCGAGGCGTTCGACCGTATGGCGAAGCTGCGCACCTATGTGGACGATAACTTCTCCGGCCGCGACTGGAACCTGGCCTCGGCCATGGTCATCGAAGGCAAGGCCGGCGTGCAGTTCATGGGCGATTGGGCGAAGGGCGAGTTCCTGAAGGCCGGCCTGGTGCCGGGCAAGGACTTCCTCTGCTTCCGCTTCCCGGGCACGCAGGGCGACGTCACCTTCAATTCCGATCAGTTCGTCATGTTCAAGGTGGGCGAGGATCGCAAGGCGGCGCAGGAGAAGCTCGCCAGCGCGATCATGTCGCCGTCCTTCCAGGTGGCTTTCAACAAAGTGAAGGGCTCGGTTCCGGCCCGAACCGACGTCGACGGCAAGGACCTGGATGCCTGCGGCCAGCAGGGCATGAAGGACCTGGCCGAGGCCAGCAAGAACGGAACCTTGTTCGGCTCCATGGCCCATGGTCATGCGGCGCCGGCGGCGGTGAAGGTCGCCACCTATGACGTGATCACTGCGCATTTCAACGGCGAGATGGATTCCAAGACCGCCGCTGAAGAACTGGCGAAGGCCGTCGCGGCCGCGCAATAACAAGAACGGCAGATTCGGACGGAGGGGCGGGCAAAGGCCCGCTTCTCCACCGAAATCCAAGCCGTCGATTCGAGACAGGGCTGGGAGAACAGGATGAGTCTGTCCCAGGGGACGCAGGCAGCGATCGGCCAGGCGCCGGTCCGCACATCATCGGGAGCGACGGAGTGGCTGCAGCGGGCTTTGCCGAAGCTCGTGCTGGCGCCAAGCTTCGTCATCATCCTGATTGTCGTCTATGGCTTCATCCTCTTCACCGGCCTGCTGTCCTTCACCGATTCCAAGATCCTGCCCAGCTTCAACTGGGTCGGCTGGGAGAACTATATAAAGCTGTGGGGCTTCCGGAACTGGATCACGGCACTGCAGAACCTGGCGATCTTCGGCTCGCTCT
>DASZQC010000513.1:0-6665 GCA_035549815.1 Dongiaceae bacterium | reverse complement strand
ACGCCTCGCGCACTCAGATCTCGGCCGGCGGATCGTTCAGGGTGCTCAGCGTTGGCGCCGGCGTGAGTGCCACCCTTTCCGATCTGATTCTCGCCGATGGGCAGAGCAGCGAAGGCGGGGATCTCTACGTCGCTGCCGGCGCGGATGTGCATCTGAATCGCGTCGCTCTTCTCAATGGCGTCGCCACATTGCGGGGTGGCGCTGCGTATCTCGCGGCGGGCGCATCGATGCAAATGACCGACAGCGAAATCGCGGGCAGCCGCGCGGATGTCGCGGGCGGGGGCATCTATTCCGAAGGCGCGCTCGACTTGAGTAGTTCCAGCATTCACGACAACCAATCGACGAGCCTGGTCGTTGGTCGCGGCCGCGGGGGCGGCATTTACGTCGCGGGCTCGCTCAATGCGAGCAACACGACGATCGCGAACAATACCGCGACGCTTCGCGGCGGAGGCCTCTATGCCGAACAGGGGGCGCAGACGCTGCTCAACCTCACGATCGCCGGCAATGTCGCCGCGACCGGCGGCGGCGCGTACGTCGATGTCGCGGATCTGACGCTTCACAACACCGTCATCGGCGACAACTTCCGCGCCGCTGGCGCTGTGCGGGATGATCTGTTCGGCTCGATCGATCCGGCCAGCTCCTACAGCTTCCTGGCCAGTGGCGCGGGAAGCTCCGGGATTGACGATGGCGTAAACGGAAATCGCGTGGGATCGGCCGCCGCTCCGATCGATCCGCGATTCCTGCCGCTTGGCTTTTATGGCGGCTTCACGCCGACGGTCGCGCTTCGTGCCGATTCGCCGCTGCTCGATGCAGGATCGGCGGCTGCCTCACCGGGCCTCATCCAGGACCAGCGTGGCCAGCCTCGCGTGATGGATTTCGATGAAGATGGCACGGCGTCGATTGACATCGGGGCGTACGAAGCCAACCCGCGCATCCTGGTCGATGCGCTCAATGATGAATCCACCGACACCGACGGCAAGACCAGCCTTCGCGAAGCTCTCGCGCAGGCCGATGCACAACCGGGATTGGACATCATCCAAATTGCATCATCGCTCCTGACCGGCGGAAGCGCGCAAGTGGCGCTTGGCCTTGGCGAACTCGTCATCGGCAGCGACGCGCGCATCGAAGGCCCGGCCGATGGAAAAGTGTCGATCCATGCCGCGGCGGCATCGCGTGTCGTCACGATTTCCGCCGGCGCATCCGTCACCATGACAAATCTGACCCTCACGGATGGCGTCGGTATCGACGGAGGCGCGATCGACAACCACGGCAACCTCACCGTCGACGGCGTCCTGTTCGTGGGAAACACCGCCACCGGTGACGGCGGAGCGATCATCAATAACGCGGGCGCAACGCTCACCCTCCTCAACACGACGATTTCCGGCAATTCCGCCAACGGTCGCGGCGGCGCGATCTTCCAGGCCGGCGGAACGATGACGCTGGTCAACGCAACCATCTACAACAACGTTGCCGACGCCGATGACAGCGGCGATCCCGCGGCCGCCGGGGGAATTCATGTTGCCGCCGGGACGGCAACGCTTTCCAACACGGTTGCCGCGGGCAATCACCGCGGATCGGCTTCTCCCGCGGCGGCGGATGTCGCCGGCGCGTTCGCGGCATCGAGCAGCTTCAATTTCATCGGAGCGATTGACGGCTCAACCGGCCTGCTCGGTGCAGGCACTCAGAGCGGAACGTCGGCGTCACCCATCGACCCCAGGATGAATCCCCTTGCGGACAACGGCGGGCCGACGATGACCCACAGCGTGCTCGCCGGCTCCCCGCTCACTGACTCCGGCAACGACAGCCTTGCTTCCGCGGCCGGGCTAACCGCTGATCAGCGCGGCCTGCCGCGGTTCAAGGATGGAAACGACGATCACATCGACCGCGTGGACATCGGCGCATTCGAACAGCAGTTTTCGCTCAACCAGGCGCCCATCCTCACCAGCATTGCAACGATTCTCGGCGCGGCCGAGGCGCGGACGTTTACCATCCGGTACGATCTTCTGCTGCAATCGTCGGATGCGGTCGATCCGGACGCGATGGCGCAGCCGATCTCATTCCGGATCATGTCGGTCCTTCAGGGGACACTCGCTTACAACGGCGCGCCGGTGGTTCCTGGCATCACGCTCCTGGGCGCCGGCGGCAGTCTCGTGTGGACGCCGCCGGCTCTGAATTTCGGCGACAACAGCAGCTTGACCATTCCTGCTTTCACTGTTGCCGCATTCGACGGCGCGCTCAACAGCGCTTCCCCGGTGCAGGTGAAGATCGAGGTCACCTCGGCCGCCGAGCCGGTGAATTATGCGGTGCTTTTCAGCGGCGGCGACAGCCCGGATTTCAATTTCCCGTACTATTACAGCAACCTCAAATCGCTTTACCAGACGATCACAACGCGCTACGGCGTGAAGCCGCAGAACATCTACGTCGTCTACGCCGACGGACGCGACCCCGCGTCCGACATGAAGGGCGGCGTCAACGGCGATATGACCTTCGCGCAGAACGTCCTGTCCGCCACGAGCGACAACCTGCGGACCACGCTCCTCTCGCTCTCGCAGCTTGCCGACGCCAACGATCATTTCCTCTTCTGGTGTTACGACCACGGCTTTGGCGCCACCGACCAGCCGAGCATCCATGATGAAGAACTCGTCAAGGGATGGGGCGGCGATGAAGTCATCTCCAACGATCAACTTCGCGTCTGGCTCCAGGGGCTGAGCGGATCCGATTCTGAGGCCACGTACGATGTGCCGGCTGGATACCAGGGGATTCGCGCCGGATACAACACCTATGTCTTTTCGCAATGCTTTGCCGGCGGCCCGCTGGACAGCCTTTCGCTGGATTCGACGCACTTCGGGATGGCGGCGAGCAATCACTACGAAGCGAGCTACGCCGACAACTTTGCCGCTGCGTTCAATGCCGCGCTGGGCGCCGGCTACGCGACAACTGACGCGACATTCTCCTACGCTTTTGCCCATGATGGTCGCGCCGCTGATGGCGGACGCAATGGCGGGGCGTGGCAGTTCAACGTCGAACATCCCTGGTCGGACGGCGGCAACTTCCCCATCTTCGCGGGCATTTCCGGGCAGAACTCCACGCCCGTCTTCAACAGCATCGCGCCGCTTCGCTGCAACTCCGCCGCCACGTCGCTGACCATCACCTACGACATGCTTAAAGCCGCCGCGGATGCTTCAGATCCCAGCGGGCAGTCGCTGCGATTCCGGATCACCAGCGTCAATGTCGGCACGATCCTCCGCAACGGGGTGCCAATCAATCTGTCAGATCCCGCCCAGACCACCATCGGATTTGGCGACTCGGTCGTCTGGCAGCGGCCGGGGGGAAGCACCGGGCTTCTTAGCGGTGTGTTCGGCATCGTTGCCGTCGCATCCGATGGGACGATTTCGGCGACGCGGCAGGCGTCGATCCGCATCGGTTCCCCGGCCGGCGGTCCCACCGCGGCCGATGATGCACGTACGCTCCAGTACAACAGCGTCGCCGCGCTGCTGGATCCGCTGGCCAATGACGGGGGCGTGGGCAAACGCGTGCTCCGCGTCGGCGTCGCATCCCACGGCATCGTCACGCTCGATTCTGTCACCGGCCAGGTCCGCTATACCCCGGCCGTCGATTATGTCGGCGCGGACGTCTTCACCTACCTCATCACCGACGGCATCGTGACCGACATCGCCAGCTTCAGCCTTAATGTGGTTCCGTTCGATCCTTCCGTGCTCAACAGCTCAAATTATCGCTGGACAATCACGGAACTGGATCCGGCGCCGCGCTGGGCGGGGCTTCCGCAGAGCTGGGACTGGACCTACCGCAGCTCGCTGACCGACTGGGCCAGCAGCTCCGCTGTCGATATCAGCAACGACGGCGCGGTGCTCGTGCGAATCACCCGCCCCGATCAACCGAATGGACTGCTCGATTATGTGGGCAGCACCAATGCCGCGTATCGCTGGTATGCGGGCAGCGGCGATCCGTTCTGGAATTATGTCTTGACCGGCAGCGGCGCCAGCCAGACCGCCCAGACCTCCACCAACACGCTGGTGCTGTTGCGCGGGACCGCATCCACCCAAAACGGGCGGCAGGTGTTCGATGGCGTGGATGCATCGCACGTTGGCGGCGGCAATGTCATGCCCGGCATCGCATATGATCCCGGCAACGGCATGGATGGCCTGACCAACATCGCCGGCTTCGCCGGTGGTGGCGGGTTCTGGTACGACGTCGGCTCGGGCGCCGAATTCTGGCAGGATCTGCCGGCCGACATCATTCCCGTGGACATCTCTTCGGGCGCCACCAATGACGCGACATATTGGGGCGCGATGACCAACACCGGGCAGCTCAGCGGCGCGGTGCAGCACGCCGAGCTTTGGCACTTCAGCAGAAACACCGTAAGTTCGATGATCTCCCTGCCCGGCTGGGCGGGTTCTCATGCCTCGCAGGCCTACGCGATCAATGGCGCAGGAATGGCAGTGGGGTGGGCGGAATATCAATCCGGCGATTATCGCGCATTTCTCCACAACGGCTCGGGCATGATCCACCTGGCCGTGCTCGGAAGCTATACGGAGAGCGCGGCGTATTCGATCAACGACGCCGGCGTCGCCGTCGGCTTCTCCGGCTCCAGCGTCCAGTCCGATCAGAGCGGCATCGCCACCCTCTGGCAGAGCGGCGCCGCCACGTCGCTGGGAACCATCGGCGGCGGCGGATGGAGCGTGGCGCGCGACATCAACAACTCCAACATGGTTGTCGGCGCCAGCAACGGGCACGCGTTCGTCTGGATCTCGGGAACGATGTACGATCTGAACTCAATGCTTCAGGGCGCGCTTCCCGGTGTGGTGCTCACCAGCGCCAACGCGATCAACGACGCCGGGCAGATCGCCGCCACCGGCACGGTCGCAGGGCAGACGCGCGGGTTCTTCCTGGACCTGCGAAGCCTCCTCCAGGCCAGCGCCGACACCGTGCCCTGGGTGCTGGCGGGCACGGCGCAATTCAACGTGCTGGCCAACGACACCGGCAGCAACCTCAGCATCGTCTCGGTGAATACCACCGGAATGCTTGGCACGCTGGTCTGGTCGGCGGACGGCAGCATGACCTACGACCCCGCCGGTGCGTTCGCGAACCTCGCACCGGGACAGAGCGCAAGCACCTCGTTTTCTTACCTCGCCACCGACAGTTGGGGCGCCACCGCGACCGTCACGGTGACGATCAATCTCACCGCCGCCGCCGTCTCGCGCCCATCAGCCCCGCAGCTCATGACCGCATGGGACTCGGGCATCTCCAGCAGCGATGGACTCACCCGATACAACAATTCCGCACCGTCACAGGTGATGCATTTCAACATCGGCAACACCGTCGCCGGCGCAACCGTTCAGCTTTTCGCCGATGGCATCCTGATCGGGCAGGCCACCGCAGCGTCCTCCAGCACCGAGATCACGACCAACGGCACCCTCCTGCTCAGCGACGGCCCGCATCTGATCACGTCTGTGCAGATCCTGCCATCCAACGCGGCGTCGGCAGCTTCAGATCCGTTCGTCATTGTTGTCGATGCCCATGCGCCCGCGGTTACAGGAACGTTTGAATATCTCTCGCAGCAGCGACTCGTGCTGCATCTGGACGACAATCCATCGGGCACCCTGTCGGCCGACGATCTGCAACTGGTGAATCTTTCCACCAGCCAGACCGTTCCCGGTTCGACGCTGATCATGTCCTTTGATCCCGGCACCAACACGGCCACGTTCCGCGTTAATGGTTACGGCGGGATGCTGCCGGACGGGAACTATCGGCTTACGCTCCCTGCCGGGTCGATCGCCGATGCGGCGGGGAATGCGCTCAGTGTCGCGTGGTCCATGGATTTCTTCGTGCTTGGCGGCGATGCGGACCATAATCGGATGGTGGATCTCAACGATTTGTACATCCTGGCCAGCAACTGGCGCGGGTCGGGCAAGGTATTCAATCAGGGTGATTTCAATTACGACGGGAAGGTGGACGCGAAGGACCTTGGGATTCTGTCAATCAACTGGCAGCGTTCGCTGCCGGTTCCAGCGCCGGCGCCGCCGCTGACGGCGCTGCGCCGCGCCCCAACCCGCAGCCCCGTGCGGGTCATCAGCCTGGTTGATCCGCAGTCAGCGACGTAAGTCGATTACCATGGGTTGCTTAAACCAAATCCAGCACGCCGTGCGCAAGGTTCTCACCGCTTTGGGTTATCCACAGTGGCAGCCGGAATTCTGCCATCGATGCGCACCAGCAGCAGCAATTTCCGCCGACTACGACGATACCTGGCATATGCCCGCGTTGCCTGGGGCGAGGCAATCCAGACGGACCGCCTTGGGCCTTGTTTTGAAACCGCCGTTGAGGGGGAAGTCGTGAATGAAGACGGCAATGATCCCGGCAGTCCGTTCCTGCCCACGCGCTGGTCACTGGTCGAGCGCGCCGGTCACCCTTCCCAGCCCGGCGGACGCGTCGCGCTTAACGAGATTCTGGTCCTCTATCATCCGCCGCTGCTGGCGCATCTGATCCGCAGACGCGGACTCCCGCCGGATCGCGCTGAAGACCTGCTCCAGGCGTTCATCGCCAAGCGCATTCTCGAGAAGAAGCTGCTGAAGAAGGCCGACCGCAATCGGGGAAAGTTTCGAACGTTTCTGCTCACATCGCTGGACCGCTTTGTCAGCAACGAGCTG
>DASZQC010000512.1:0-3981 GCA_035549815.1 Dongiaceae bacterium | reverse complement strand
AGCGTAAGCGGGGGGGATGCGAGTTCCACGGCGGGTGGCGCTGCGGGTGCGGGTGGCTACGGGGGCGGAACCGGAGGAACAACCGGCAGCTTCGGCGGTGGCCCAGGTGGCGGGGGCGGTGTTCCGACATTCGACCATGACGGCGGGGGCGCAGGGTTCGGCGGCGTAGGGGGAAGTGGATTCACCTTCTCCGCGCCCGGTCCAAGCTACGGCGATCTGCTGATCGCGCTTGTGGGGGGCAGCGGTGGCGGGGGTGGAAAGTCGGGTACCGGCAATGCCGGCGGAGGAGGTGGTGGCGGCGGAGCAATCGAACTAGGCGCCGTCGGCGGCATGACCCTCACTTCCAGCATTACCTCCAACGGCGGCGCCGGCGCGAATCTGCCATTCCATGGCGGCGGTGGCGCGGGTGGCGCGATCCTGCTTCATGCCGCAAGCTTCTCGTTGTCCACCCTCCAGGCCGGCGGCGGTGCAGGCCCAGTTAGTCTCGGCGCGGGCGGGGGAGGCGGCGGCGGGGGACGAATCGCCCTCGCGGGCGCGAATCTTGATGCTGCCCAAGTCAGCGCCTCTATTGCGTCCTACTCCAATGCCGTCAACGGCGGCATTGGCTGGAATCCCGGCCACGGCGGCGTGCTCACCCTCCGCCCGGATCTGCTCACGGTGCAGTCCGGGCAGTCAGCCAGTGTGGGCATCTCCAATGGATCGTCACGGATCGAAGTGGTGCCGAAATCGCTTACTGTCCAGTCCAGCGGCGCAGCCACGCTCGTCAGCGCTCTTAGCTGGAGCGATGGAAGCGTCGTTTCGCTGAACGGTGGATTCCTCAACATCGCCAACAGCAGCACCATTGCCATCGGATCGACGTTCAACTGGTCCGGCGGCTCGATGTCGATTGGTAATGGTCAGGAACTGAGCTTCGACGGCGGCGTCGGGACCGTCACCGCCGGCGGACGCGGGCTCAGCGACGGCGCGACGCTTCGCATTACCGGCGGCGGGCAGTTCAGCTCCAGCTCCTACTTCGACATCGGCAGCTCCGCCGACCCGGGCAGCGGACCGAATGGCGCGCTCGTGGTCGATGGCGCGGGATCCCGTTTCAGCAGCGATTCCGCGTTCTGGGGATATAACGCCGGCGATTTCGCGACGATCACGCTTATGCACCAGGGCTCCGCGACGATCAACGTCGTCCAGATCGCGGCCAACGGCGGGAGGGCGCTAGTAAATCTCACCAGCGGCGCAACGCTCAATATCAGCAGCCTCAGCTCCGGAAACACCAACTCCGGCGGCACCGCAACCATCAACATCAACGGCGGGGCGCTAAGCCTTTTTGGAACTGGCGTTAGCGCTTCACTGCGCGAGGGGAGCAGCGTCAATCTCCTCAACGGCACGTTCAACCTTGCCGGCAACGGAACGTTCAGTCGCTCCAACTTCAATTGGTCTGGCGGAACGCTCATCATCGCCAGCGGCAAAACCCTTACCTTCAGTGGCGCCACCGCGAGCCTGAGCGGTATATCAGGCGTGCTCTCAGGCGGGGCAACGCTTCGCCTGCTTAACGGCAGCCGGCTCAACGGCAGCAACTTCTTCGATGTTGGCAATTCCAGCGGCGCGGGAAACGGATCGACCGGTACGTTGCTGATCGACGGCGCTGATACGCTGATGAGCCTTGCCGGGACGTGCTACTGGGCTTATGAGGTTGGAGACGCTGCGACGGTGACTATCTCCAATCAAGCCGTAGGGAGTTTCTCCGGGCTGACGCTGGCGGGAAAAGGAGGGCACGCGCTGGTTAACCTGCTCAGCGGCGGGACGCTCAACGTCGATGCGCCGTTGGTCGGCAGCGCGGCTGGCGCATCAGCGGCCACGATCAACATCAACGGTGGCGCATTGACGATCGGGCTGGGCGCGACGTTTCGCAACGGCGCAGTCGTGAACTTCTCCTCCGGGACCTTCGTTGACTCCGGAACGCTGATCCTTTCCGACAACGCCAAAATCCTGCTCACCGCCGGCGGCGATAAGATCGTCCGCAGCGGCGTCGTGAGCATGTCCGGCACGAGCAAGATCGACCTGGCGGACAACGACATGGTCGTGGACTACAGCGGCTCTTCGCAACTGCCAACGATCAAAGGATATCTCCTCGCCGGGCGCAACGGAGGCAGTTGGACGGGCAATTCCCTCACCTCTTCATCGGCCGCGCTGGACCCGAATCTCACCGCCCTTGGCTACGGCGAAGCATCGGATGTCCTGGGCGTCAGCGGCGGGACGTTCGATGGCGTGCCGGTGGATGGCACCGCTGTCCTGGTCAAGTTCACGTATCTGGGCGACGCGAACCTCGACGGCGTGGTGGATATCCGCGACCTCTACCGACTCGCGGTCAACTACAACGCCGGCGGAAAACTCTGGACCAGCGGAGATTTCAACTACGACGGGCTCACCAACGTCAAAGACCTCACTGCATTGGCAATCAACTGGCAGGCGGGGGTCGGCGCGCCGCTGGGCAGCGGCGCCCTCAGCGCCGCGCTGGCGGCCTTGGGTTTGCCCGCGGTCTCTGTACCGGAGCCGACGGTGGGGATGGTGTTCACCCTCGCTGGGTTTGCTGCGGGCGCCGCTCGCCGGCAACGCCGTCGGCACAGAGCGCTCACTGCCGCTAATTCGGCGTCTTAAGATCCTCAACATCAATCAGCACCCGTTCCGGACGCGCATCGGATTTGAGCAGGGCCGTCTTCACATTGCGCAGCGTCATCCCCCGGACGTGCCGCGCGTAGATGGCGCTGGCGGGGAGGGTGCGGCCAAACATGTCGAACTCGGGGTAGGCCGATTCCTTCTCGGGAAGCTGCACCTTGGCGGCCTCCTCCGTGCCGCCGCCGGGGAGTTCGAACTGGATATTCTCCAGCGTCAGCGATTCGATGGGATGTGCGGGGATGCCATTGATGAGCATGCCGATCATCCGCACGTTCTTGGCGCTGACGTTCTTGATGGTGATATCGCGAAGTCTGCCCGCCTGAGCCTTGGGCGTATCCCCCTCGCGGAACGTCTTGAGCCGCGCGCCCAGGCGCATGCTGATGGGCAGCATCACGCCATCCATCGTGATGTCGCTGATCGTCACGTTTCGCAACTCGCCGCCGTCAACTTCATATAGCGCGATCCCGGCCATCTGCGTGTTGGTGATCTGGCAGTTGGAGATGGAGATATTCTCGAATCCACCGATCGATTCGGTGCCGAGCTTGATTGCGTTGGTGCGCGTCGAGAGCTTGCATCCGCTGGCCGTGATGTCGCGGCTGGGCCTGGCGGCGCTGGTCGCTTTGATCACCATCGCATCATCGCCGCTTTCGACGTCGCAATTGCGCACTCGCACGTTTTCGCTGGAATCGATGTTGATGCCGTCGTTGTTGATCAGCCCCGTGCCGCGGGCGCGGATGGTCAGGTCCTCGATGAGGGCGCCGCTGGTTTGAAAGAAATTCAGCGTCCAGGCCCCGGGGTTGGTCAGGTGCACGCCTTTGATCGTGACGTTCTTGCATCGCACCCAGCGGAGCAGGAAGGGGCGCATGGTGTAGGGCTGCTGCTTTTCTTTGAGCGCCGGCCCCTGGCCATCGATCGTGCCGGCGCCGGTGATGCCGACATTTTCCGCGTCGATCGCGACGATCAGCGCGAAACCCATCGGATTCCCGCTGCCGTCGATGAAGGGGTCGAGATTGCGATAGTCGGCCTTCTCAGAGCTGCCCAGCAGTGTGGCCTTTTCATCGAGCTCGAGGGCGACGTTGCTCTTGATCTGGATGGAGCCGGTGAGAAACCGCCCGGCGGGGAAGTGCAGCGTCCCCCCGCCACTGCCGGAAAGATCGTCGATCGCTTTTTGAATCGCGGCGGTGTTGAGGGTCGAGCCATCCCCCACAGCGCCCGCGGCAACGGCATCGACCACCTTCTGGGCCGCCAATAGCGCAGTGGCTTGCAACATCATGACCATCGCGACAAGCAGCGACAGGGTCGCGGAACGTGGCA
>DASZQC010000511.1:0-8738 GCA_035549815.1 Dongiaceae bacterium | reverse complement strand
GGACATCGTCGTGCGCTTCGCGGTGAAGCCCACCACCTCCAACCACAATCCGCGCCGCGGCGTCACCACCGGCGGCGAAGAGGTCGAGGTCTCGACCACCGGCCGCCACGACCCCTGCGTCGGCATCCGCGCCGTGCCGGTGGGCGAAGCCATGATGGCGCTCGTCCTGGCCGACCACCTGCTGCGCCACCGGGCGCAGTGCGGACTGGGTTAGTTCCCTCCGTCCTGATGACGAGTGTGAGTTATCGCTTCCGGAACTCCGCCACCAATTCGACATGCGGCGACCAGATGAACTGGTCGACCACCGTGATCGCGCTCATCGTATAGCCGCCGTCGATCAGCGTCCGGGCGTCGCGGGCGAAGGTGGCAGGGTTGCAGGACACGGCAACGACGCGCTTCACCTGGGACTTGGCCAGCATCTCCGACTGCGCCTTGGCGCCGGCGCGGGGCGGGTCGAACACGACCGCATCGACATTCTTCAGTTCCTGGAACGTCAGCGGCGCGCGCTCCAAATCGCGCGTTTCCGTCGTTATGCGATGGCTAAGCTGCGCGCGCTTGGCGGCCTGCTCCAAAGCCGCGAGCGACGGCTTGCTGCCCTCGACCGCGTGGACCTTGCCGAGCGCCGCCAGATCGAAGGTGAAAGTGCCGCAGCCGGCGAACAGTTCGACGATGCGTTTCGGCTTGCCGATCATCGCCAGCACGGCGGATTTCAGCGCCGCCTCGCCCGCCGCGCTCGGCTGCAAAAAAGACGGCATCGGCAGGTCGACAGTGATACTGCCGAAGCGCACCTGCGGTGGATGCAACATCACGATCGGCTCGGGCGAGCCGCGCTTGGCCTGCCAGCCGACGCGCGCGATGCCGTGTTCCGCGGCGAACCGCGCGAGGACCGCGCGCTGCCTGGTGTTCGCCGCATCCTCGGCGGTGACCAGCAGGTCAATGCCGGTTGCGGTCTCGGTCGCCAGCACATCGGCCGGCTTGCCTTCATGCAGCGCCTCACGCAGCGCGGCGCGCAGCGACGGTACGAACTTCTCCAGCGCGGGCACGAGAATGGGGCATTCACGTTGATCGATGATGGCGTCGCTGCGTGCGGCATGGAAGCCGAGCTGCACCTGGCCGCCCTGCTTCAGGGCGGCGAACTCCGCCCGGCGGCGCGTGGCCGCGGGCACGAACACGGCATCCGCCTTCGCCGGCATGTCGAGCCCATGCTGGCGCAAGGCGTGACGCACCAGGTCGACTTTCCAGGCGCGATACGGACCTTCGGCCCAATGCTGCAGCTTGCAGCCGCCGCAGATGCCGAAATGCGCGCAAGGCGGCGCGAAGCGGTCCGGTGATGCCGCCAGGACTTCGATCTGCGCCGCCGCAAGGTCGCCGCCGGCACGCGGCTGCAACTCCGCCCGCACCCGTTCCCCCGGCAGCGCGAAGGGCACGAAGACACGCTTGCCCTGCCATTCCGCGACGGCGTCGCCCTGCCCGCCCATGGCGGTCGGCGTCAGGTCTGCCGTCTGCGGGCTGGGATCGGATCGGCTCATCTGAGGTCGTGGGCGGGGTTGCGGTTCTGTGAAAATGTCCGGATCGCCAAGACAGCATCGGCGGCCCGCTTTATGATGGCCCCCATTAAGGTGATTGGACCGATCGCGCAATAGACAAACAGGCATTTGACATGGGCATTCTCCGGGGTTTGGTGAAGGTTGTCGTGTGGCTGCTGGCGCTGGCCGGCCTTGCCTTGGTCGGACTTGTCATCGCCGGGCTGTTCTTCGCCAGCGAGCTGACCCGGCCGACGCACAAGGTGCCGGACCAGGCGGTCCTGACCATCGATCTGACGGAGGGTTTGGCGGCACAGCATTTCGACCTGCCCTTCGCGCCGATCGGCCGCCCGACCATCGAGGATGTCGTGCTGGGGCTGGAGGCGGCCGCCGCCGACAATCGCGTGAAGGGCGTGCTGCTGCGGGTCGGCCGCGGGCCGCTTGACATGGCCCAGGCGCAGGAGATCCGCGACGCCGTCGCCAGGTTTCAGGAAAGCAGCAAGCCTGTGCATGCCTTCGCCGAGACGTTCGGCGAGGGGGGCGACGGCACGCTGCATTACTATGTCGCCGCCGGCGCCGATCAGATTTTCCTGCAACCCTCCGGCGACGTGCGCCTGATGGGCTTCATGCTGGAGCAGCCGTTCCTGCGCGGGGCAATGGATTGGCTGGGCGTGGTGCCCCGGGTCAGCAAGCGCAAGGAATACAAGGGCGCGCCGGACATCTTCACCGAGACCGAGATGCCGGCCCCGGTGAAGCAGAATCTGCAGCGGCTGGCCGATTCCTGGCTGGAACAAGTGGTCGAGGGCATCGCCGCCAACCGCAAGGTCGATGCCGTCACCGCGCGGCGCTGGATCAACCAGGCGCCCTGGGACGCCTCGCAGGCCAAGCAGGCCGGCATGGTCGACGAGCTCGCCTATTGGGACCAGGCCAGCGCAACCACTTTCGGCGTGCTTGGCGAGGATGCCGGCATCGACATCGCCGACTATGCCGCGCAGATTCCCGAGCCGAGCGGCCCGGCGCCGAAAATCGCCATCGTACGCGGCAACGGCGCGGTGGTGCTGGGCAAAGGCGATGCCGATCCGTTCGGCAATGACGGCGCGCTCGGCTCCGACACCATCGCCGATGCCATCTCCGCTGCGATCGACGACAGGGTGAAGGCGATCATCTTCCGGGTCGATTCGCCTGGCGGCTCCTATGTCGCGGCCGACACGATCTGGCGCGAGGTGGTGCGGGCGAAAGAGATGGGCATTCCGGTCATCGTCTCTTTCGGCGCGGTCGCCGCTTCCGGCGGTTATTTCATCGCCGCACCCGCCAGCAAGATCGTCGCCGAGCCGGGCACCATCACCGGATCGATCGGCGTCTTCGCCGGCAAGCCGGTGCTGACCGGGTTATGGAACAAGCTGCAAATCAGGTTCGATGGCGTGCAGGCGGGCGCCGCCGCCGCGGACGACAGCGTCAACCACGACTATTCGCCGGAAGCCTGGGCCAGGCAGGAAGCGCGGCTGGATGCGATCTATGCCGATTTCACCGGCAAGGTCGCGCAGGGCC
Source organism: Dongiaceae bacterium (assembly GCA_035549815.1). Taxonomy (GTDB): domain Bacteria; phylum Pseudomonadota; class Alphaproteobacteria; order Dongiales; family Dongiaceae; genus Dongia_A. The sequence continues at coordinate 5,667 of DASZQC010000511.1, read as the reverse complement.
GCGGCCTGAAGCCGGAACAGGTGGAGGCGGCGGCCAAGGGCCAGATCTGGTCGGGCGCCGACGCCCAGGCGCGCGGACTGGTCGACGAGCTGGGCGGCCTCGGCACGGCGATCAAGCTCGCCAAGCAGGAAGCGAAGATCGCGCAGGAATCGGCGATCACGCTGGTCACCTACCCCGAGCGCGGCAAACAGTGGGAATCGCTGCTCTCGACTTTCATGAGCGACGGCGTCGCGATGCCGCCGTTGCAGATCTCCAGCGAAACGGAAAAGCTGATCGGCCATCTGCGCCCGCTGATCGACCAGCCGGATGCGACGTTCCTGTGGGCACCGCCGATCGCGGTGAATGGAAGGTTGCGGTAACGGGAGAGCAGCTTCATAGGAGCCAAATATAGTTCGTCATGGTCGGACTTGGTCCGACCATCCGCGAGTTTGCCGGCAACCGCCATGCTATCTCGCTGAAACGTGAAATTTCTGGAAGAACAACAGCGCCGGTACTCCTGGATGGTCGCGCCAAGCACGACCATGACGTTGGAGTTTCGTCTTTTGTAAGCTCTCACCCCTTCCGCGCGACGATCAGGAATTCCTTGTTGCCTTCGGGGCCGAGGATCGGGCTTTCGGTCAGACCGATGACGGACCAACCGGGCTGGCGCGCGAACCAGGCACGGATGCGGTCGCATACCTCCTGATGCAGGGCGGGGTCGCGCACCACGCCGCCTTTGCCGACGCGGTCGGGGCCGACTTCGAATTGCGGCTTGATCAGCGCGACGGCGATGGCCTGCGGCTTGGCGAGCGCGAGGGCCGCCGGCAGCACGATCTCCAGCCCGATGAAGCTGGCGTCACAGACGACCCAATCCACCGGTTCGGGAACCTGCTGCGCGGTCAAATGCCGCGCGTTGGTGCGTTCCAGCACGACGACGCGCGGGTCGGTGCGCAGCTTCCAGGCCAATTGGCCGTGGCCGACATCGATTGCATAGACCTTGGCAGCACCATGCGTCAGCAGCACGTCGGTGAAGCCGCCGGTGGAGGCGCCGACATCGATGGCGACCGCGCCCGTCGGATCGAGCGAGAATTCGCTAATCGCATGCGCCAGCTTCAGCCCGCCGCGCGAGACCCACGGATGATCCTGTCCCTTCAGCTCCAGCGGCGCATCCTCGGAGATCGTGTCGCCGGCCTTGGCGATGCGGCGATCGCCGGAATAGACCTTACCGGCCATGATCAGGGCCTGCGCCTTGGCCCGCGTTTCGACCAGGCCGCGATCCACCAGCAGCTTGTCGGCGCGCTGCTTGGAGCCGGCCGCCATGTCAGGCGATCAGCCGCGCCGACATGTGGCGCCAGCGCAGCAATAGCAGCGTGCCGGAGACCGCCAGGCCGATGGCCATGCCGAACCACAGGCCGATGCCGCCGAAATCGAACCAGAAGGCCAGCGGCACGCCGGTGCCCAGGCCGAACACCCAGTAACCCAGGCCGCAGATGATCATCGGCACCTTGGTGTCCTTGAGGCCGCGCAGCGCGCCCTGGGTGGTCACCTGCAATCCGTCGACCACCTGGAAGATGGCGGCGACCATGAAGAACGAGGCGGCCATGCGCACCGCCTCGGCGTTCAGCGGATCATCGAGATCGAGATAGACCGCGATCAGCAGGTTTGGCGCAATCCACATGGCGAGAGCCGCCAGCATCATCCAAGCGAGGCCCAGGCCGATCGCCACGTAGCCCGCCATGCGCGCCGCCTCCAAGCGGCCGGCGCCCATCGAGTAACCCACGCGGACGGTGGCCGCCTGGCTGAAAGCATAGGGGATCATGAAGGAGACGGAGCAGATATTGATCACCGCATTGTGTCCGGCGAGCGCCGCGGTCGCGATGATCCCCATCAAGGCCGCGGAGAAAAAGAACAGGCCGCTCTCGAACAGATAGGACAGCGCGATGGGCACGCCGACATGGAACAACTCTTTCATCGTCTGGCGGTCTAGCCGCAAGAGGTCGGCGAAGATTCGATAGTGCCGAAGCCGTGGCACCCACTCCACGTACGCGACGATGAGCGCCAGGTGGACGACCGCCACCAGGCTGCCGCTCAGGCCTACGGCCATCGCGCCCATCGCCGGCGCGCCCCAATTGCCGTACATGAAGATGTAGTTGAACAGGAACGACAAAGGCAGACCTGCTACGGCGCAGACGGTGACGATCATCGGCCGCCCCATCACCGTGACGAAGTTGCGCAGCACGGTGAACCAATAGGTCAGCGGCACCCAGGGCAGGCCCCACAGAATGACACCGCGCATCTGGCGCACCAACTCGGCATCGTCATAAATGTGCGGCAGCACCAGCAGCGCGCCGAGCAGGATGGCCATGATCGGCAGGCAGAGGATGGTCGCCATCAGGAAGCCCTGGCGCATGGCCAGCGATACGCCGGCCGCATCGTCGGCGCCATGGGCGTGGGCGCCCACGGCGCCGGTGGCGGAGATCGCTCCCATGCCCCACAGCATCGGCGTGAACAGCAATTGCAGGCCGAGGCCGGCGGCGGCCAGCGCCGTCTCGCCGATATGGCCGGCCATGGAATTGTCGATGACCCCCATGCCCATCTCCGCCAACAAGGCGGCGGCGATGGGCGAGGCCAGGATCAGGGTTTCGCGGATCTCCCGGCCCCAGGTGGGGCGGCCCACGTCAAGCGCGCGGGCGGCGGAAGCCGCCAATGTGTTGTCGCGTGACATGGGTTTGGCATCCGGTCTCAGCTCTTGCGGGTGATCACGAAGTCGGTCATCCAGCGCAGCGGGTCTGCCTTCGCGCCGAACATGTCCAGATGGCCGTTAGCCTGGTCGCCCAGCAGCCGCGCCCGCTCGCGCGCCTGTTCCAGGCCCAGGATCGAGACGAAGGTCGCCTTGCCCGCGGCCGCGTCGGCGCCCACCGGCTTTCCGGTCTGCGCCGCATCGCCCTCGGCATCCAGCAGATCGTCGACGATCTGGAACGCCAGGCCCAGATCGTGCGCGTAGGAGATGAGCGCGTTGCGCTGGTGCGGCGCCGCATGGCCCAGGATTCCGCCCGCCTCGCAGGAGAAGGCGATGATGGCGCCGGTCTTCAGCCGCTGCAGGCGGGTGATGGCGCCGATGTCGAGCGTCTCATGCTCCGCCAATAGGTCGAGCATCTGGCCGCCGACCATGCCGGCGGCCCCGCCAGCCTTGGCCAGCGCCAGCACCAGATCGGCGCGCACATGACCGTCGGGATGGGTCGCCGGATGGGCCAGCACCTCGAACGCCATGGTCAGCAGCCCGTCGCCCGCCAAGATCGCCGTCGCTTCGTCGAATTCCTTGTGCACCGTCTTGCGGCCGCGGCGCAGGTCGCTGTTGTCCATCGCCGGCAGATCATCATGTACCAGGCTGTAGCAATGCAGCATCTCGACCGCGGCGGCGGCGCGCAGGGCGTATTCCGAATGCACGTCGAACAGCAGCGCGCTGTTCAGCACCAGATAGGGCCGGATGCGCTTGCCGCCGCCCATGGTGGAATAGCGCATCGCGTCGACCACGCGGCTTTCCGCCCCGGCGACCGGCGGCAGAAGCTCGTCGAGTTTGCGATTGACCGCCGCGGCGGCTTCGTTCAAAGCCTTTTCGATCGACACGTAGGAACTCCGGGAAACCTGATTTTTTGGGGAACGTCGCGGCTCTTTAGTCCAACTTGGCCGGCTCGACGCCGACCGATCCGTCTTGCGACAGCACGATCTTCTCGACCTTCAATTGCGCCTCGCGCAGCTTGGCCTCGCAATGGCGCTTCAACGCGGCGCCGCGCTCATAAGCCTTGATCGCGTCGTCGAGCTTGTTGTCGCCGCGCTCCAGCCGCTTCACCAGTTCCTGCAGCTCGGCGAGCGCGTCCTCAAAGCTCAAATTGGCGATGTCGGCCGGAACGGCGGCTCCGGCCGTCTTTTCTTGTGCCATCTCTGCCTCTAAACGAAAGCCCGCGCCACTCCCAAGCGCGGGCCAAACCCCTTGAGAATCGGCCGGCATTCTAGCCATCGCCCCCGGTTGCAGCAAGGCCGGCGGGCGAGGCTTAAGTTATTGAAATGCTCAGCGTTTCGCGGCCATCAGCGCGGAGACATGGGCGGCCGCGCATTCCGCCAGAGCCTCGAGGTCATAGCCGCCCTCAAGGGTCGAAACCAGCCTGCCCCGGCAATGCGTGGCGGCCATATCCGTCAGGCGCTCGGTGACCCAGCCGAAATCCTCCGCCTCCAGCTCGAGGCTGGCGAGGGGGTCGGCGCGATGGGCGTCGAAGCCGGCGGAGATCAGCAGCAGCTCCGGCTGGAACCGTTCGATCGCCGGCAGGATGATCTCCTCATAGGCGTCGCGGAACTCGTCGCCGCCGGCATAGGCCGGCAGCGGCGCGTTGCAGATGTTGCCGATGCCATGCTCGGCGCGCGACCCGGTGCCGGGATAGAGCGGCATCTGGTGGGTGGAGGCGTAGAAGATTCCCGCGTCGTGCTCGAAGATGTGCTGCGTGCCGTTGCCGTGATGCACGTCGAAATCGACGATCGCCACGCGCTTCAGCCCATGCACCGCGCAGGCATGCGCGGCGCCGATGGCGACATTGTTGAACAGGCAGAAGCCCATGGCCATGTCGCTCTCGGCATGATGGCCGGGCGGCCGCACGCCGCAGAAGGCATTGGCGACGCCGTTGGTCATCACCAGATCGACCGCCGCAACCATCGCGCCGGCCGCACGCAACGCGGCCTCGCCCGAACCCGGCGAGATGGCGGTGTCGCCGTCCAGCGCCGCCCAGCCGCGCTCCGGCACCTTGGACAGCAGATATTCGACATAACCGCGGTCATGCACCCGGGCGATCTGGTCGATTTCGGCACGCGGCGCCTCGCGCCGGTCCAGGGCGGCGAATTCCGGTTCGCCGAGCGCCAGGAGGACAGCCTCCAGCCGCTGCTTCCGCTCCGGATGGCCCGGGCCGGTATCGTGCTCAAGACAGGCGGCATGGGTGAAGAAGGCGGTGGTCATGTCTCCCTTTTCCCTCCCCCGGCGCGCTTCTAGCGCCGGCGCACCAGTTCCAGAACAGCGTCTCCCTCGGACAGCAGCATCTCATCGTCAGTCAATCGCACCAGGTCGATCAACGCAACACCCACGCACATGACGCGCACCATCACCGCGGTCGGATATTGCGACAGATCGCCGAATTCCGGCCCCGCCGCCGGTTCCGCGTGATAGCGCGGCAGGGAACAGGCATCGCCGCGCAAGGTCACGATCGGCGCCTCGGCCAGCCGCAGCGTGCGGCCGACCCAGCCCTTTGCCAGCTCGGCGCGCGCCGCATCGACGGGTGCCGCGCGCAGCCCGGCTACGCGCCACTCCCCCATCAGCCAGCCATAGCCCGAACTCGCCGTGCCGGTCGACGGCTTTGCCGCGCCGGGCGTCAGCACATCCAGGCGCGCCCGATACAGCGCCATCAGGCAGCCGATCGCGTCATCCACTTCGATGGCCGGTTCCGCCTCGACCCCGCAGACCGCGCCGCGATTGCCGCTCCAGGCCCGCTGCTCTTGCCGCAACGTCGCCTGTGCATCGCCGGCCAGCGCCGCGAGCCGCGCCTTGTAGGCCGTGCCCAGCTCCGCATCGAGCTCGGCCAGATCCGCGTCGCCGCAGATCAGCGCTTCCACCGGCAATGTCGCCGCCGCGCAATCGAAGCTCGGCTG
>DASZQC010000510.1:0-7130 GCA_035549815.1 Dongiaceae bacterium | reverse complement strand
GCGGCGCCGGCGCGCGCCGGCGCCAAGGTGGTGCAGAAGCGGCTGGAGGAAGAAGAGAGTGCCGCCGCGACCCCGCCGGTCGGCGAGGAGGCGATGACCGCCGCGATCGCCAACGGCAAGCAGGAGGCGGTGGCCGCCGCTTTGGCCCGCGATTCCAAGCTGCCAGCGACGACGGTCGCCAGCATCCTGGCCTCGAAAAGCTCCAAGGCGGTGACGGCGCTGGCCTGGCGGGCGAAGCTTTCCATGCGCCAGGCGCTGCAACTGCAATTGCGCATCGCCCACATCCCGCCCACCGCGGCGCTCAACCCGCGTGGCGGCACCGACTATCCGCTGACCCCGGCGGAGATGGAGTGGCAGTTGGGATTGTTTGGCGCGGAATAACTATTCTCCGCCGCAACCGCCGCCACACCCGCCGCCGCAACCCGCGCCTTCGCCGCCGCCACAGGCTGCACCGCCGCCGCCGCAGCCGGCAGTTCCCTGGCGCGTACGCTCACCGAACCCGTTCAGGCTGCCGTCGATGTCCATCCGGGTAAAGTCGTTGGCGCATTGTGCGCCGAGCACACCTTGTCGGCGCAATTGCTCGCAGTCCGGTTCATAATGATAGCCGCCGGGCACATTCAGCTTGCCATCGAGCGCGAACAGCAGCGGCAGGCGCGTCGGATTGGTGGCGTTGATGTTCTCGTATTTGCAGGCGAACCACCAGACGCGGCGCAGGCCTTCGTTGCTGCGCTTGCGGCCGGATTCCAGCGCGGCTGCCGGCGTATGATGCAGGAACTCGCCGAACGCCTTGTCGCAGAAGACCTTGTAGTCGTGGGTATAGAGAATGAACTCATGCCACAAATCATCGACCACCTTCGACGGCATGGCGACATACTTGTTGCCGCTCATCAGGTAGGCGATGAAGAACTGCCGCAGGCCGCGCGACACCAGCGCGACATCCTTGCGGCCCATGTTCGGGTAGTGCTCGCCGAACTTGTTGAACAGCCCGCGCGGAAAGCGGAAGGTGCGGATATGCTCGGCGCGGCGCAGGCGCAGCGACTTGGTCCAGGCCTTGGCCGCCATGGCAAAGCCGATGACAGCCAGCGCAACCGAGACGAAAACGACCAGATCCCCCATCTCGATCCCCCGATGGTCTTGGCCCCGGGAGATTGTGCCAGCTTGGCGGCGGGCGAAGCAACCGCGCTCTAACCCTTCGTCACCAGCGTGCCGACGCCCTGGGGCGTGAAAATCTCCAGCAGCATGGCGTGCGGGACGCGGCCGTCCAGGATGACGGCGGCTTCGACGCCGCGCTCGACGGCCATCAAACAGGTCTCGAGCTTCGGGATCATGCCGCCGGAGATGGTGCCGTCGGCGGCCAGCGCGCGCACCTGGCTCGCGGTCAGCTCCGGCACCAACTGTCCCTGCTTGTCGAGCACGCCCGGCACGTCGGTCAACGCCAGCAGGCGCGCCGCGCCCACCGCGCCGGCGATGGCGCCGGCGGCGGTGTCGGCATTGATGTTGTAGGTCTTGCCGTCCGGGCCGAAGCCGACGGGCGCGATCACCGGCACGATGCCGGCTGCTTCGAGATATTCGATGATGCGCGGATTGACCTTGTCCGGCTCGCCGACGAAGCCGAGATCGACGCGCTGCCCGTCCTTCACCAGCTCGGCGGGCTTGGCGTGCAGCAGATTGTCGTCCTTGCCGGACAGGCCGATGGCGCGACCGCCTTCCGCATTGATGGCGGCGACGATCTGCTTGTTGATCGAGCCGGTCAGGATCATTTCCACGATCTCGACCGTGGCGGCGTCGGTGACGCGCAGGCCGTCGACGAATTTGCTCTCGATCCCCAAACGCTTCAGCATGGAGCTGATCTGCGGGCCGCCGCCATGCACCACGATCGGCAGGATGCCGACCTGGCGCAGCAGGGCGATGTCCTCGGCGAAGACGCGCGACAGCTCCGGGTCGACCATGGCATGGCCGCCGAACTTGATGACGAAGCGCTTGCCCGCGTATTTCTGCATATAGGGCAAGGCGTCGGTCAGCGTCCGCGCCGTGCGCAGCCAGTGCTTGGTGTCAGTGTAGTTGATCTGGGACATCGCGCTTGTGTTTCCCCTAACGCAGCAAGGCCAGAGAAAGGCGGCTATGAAAAAGCGCGCCGAAGATGGGGTCTATCCGGTTGGAAATCAAGCGGTCAGCGCGCCACATGCGCCCTGTTGTGCCGCTTGTCACGCATCCGCAACGGCGAAGGCGGCCAGTGCCTGGCGCAGCTCGGCGATGCCGGTGCCCTTGGCGCTGCTGGTGATGGGAATCTCCGGATGGCAGGCCGGGCGGCGTCGCAGGGTGGCGGCCAGCTTCGCCTGCATCGCCGCTAGCTCCGCCGGCTTCAGATTGTCGGCCTTGGTCATCACCGCCTGATAGGAGAGTCCGGACTCGTCCATCCGGTCCATCAGGGTTTCGTCAGCATCCTTGATGCCGACCTTGGCATCGAGCAGGAGCAGCACGCGCCGTAGGTTTGGCCGGCCACGCAGATAATTGTCGACCAGGCGGGTCCAGCCTTTCACCTTGGTCTTGGCGACCTTGGCGTAGCCGTGGCCGGGCAAATCGACCAGCATCAGCCGGCCGCCGAGATCGAAGAAGTTGATCTGCTGGGTGCGGCCCGGCGTGTTCGACACGCGCGCCAGATGGTGACGCCCGGTCAGCGCGTTTAGCAGGCTCGACTTGCCGACATTGGAGCGGCCGGCGAAGGCGATCTCCGGCAAGCCCGGCGGCGGCAGGCGGTCCAGAGTCTCCGTGCCCGCGACGAAACGGCATTCCTGGGCGAACAGCCAGGCACCGTCGACCGGCTTTGCGGCGGTCGCGGTCAGCCTGCGGCTCCGCTCGGCTTCTTCTCCAGCCGCGACATGCGCCACATGATCAGCTTCTGCTGCGCGACGGACAGCGTGTTGTTCCACGCCCAATAGATCACCAGGCCGGCGGAGAAGGGCGCCAGCATGAAGGTGAAGATGAACGGCATCAGGCCGAAGATGCGCGCCTGCACCGGGTCCGGCGGCGTCGGGTTCAGCTTCATCTGCGCCCACATCGTGAAGCCCATGATCAGCGGCCAGATTCCGATCGACAGGAAATGCACCAGCCCGCCCAGCAGCGGAACGGCGAACAGCGCGTGATAGTCCCACGGAATCAGGCCGAACAGATTGAGGATGCTGGTCGGATCGGGCGCCGACAGATCCTTGATCCAGCCGAAGAAGGGCGCGTGGCGCATCTCGATGGTGACGTAGAGCACCTTATAGAGCGCGTAGAAGACCGGGATCTGCACCAGGATCGGCAGGCAGCCGGCGGCGGGATTGACCTTCTCGCGCTTATAGAGCGCCATCATCTCCTGATTGAGCTTGGCCTTGTCGTTGCCGTATTTCTCGCGCAGCTCCGTCATCTTCGGGGTGAGCAGCTTCATCTTGCTCATCGAGTGATAGGACTTGTTGGCGAGCGGGAACATCGCCGCCTTGACCAGCACGGTCAGGCACAGGATGGCGATGCCGAAATTGCCGACGAAGCGGAAGATGTGGTCGAGGATGAAGAACAGCGGCTTGGTCAGAAACCAGAACATGCCGAAATCGACGGCGCGGTCGAACTGCGGCACCTTGAGCGAGTCCCGATAGGCGGTCAGCTCGTTGACCACCTTGGCGCCGGCGAACAAATGCTGCTTGCGCTCGATGCTCTGCCCCGTCGGGAGCTGGCGCGGCTGGCCGGTGAAGTCGGTCTGATAGAAGTCGCCCTTCGGCTCGTAGAACATGTTGGAGCTCAGATTCTCGTCCTGCGCTGGAATCTGGGCCACCAGCCAATATTTGTCGGAGATGCCAAGCCAGCCACCGAGCGAGGTGTGGATGTATTTGCCGCCATCCTCGGCTTCGCTGCGCATGTCGGAGTAGCTGTATTCCGCGCGGCTGCAATCGTTCGGCTTGCCTTCGCCTTCCGCCACGCAGTCGAACGCGCCGACCGGCCCTTCATGCAGCACGTAGCTCTGGCTGGCATGCGGCGGCGTGCCGTAGCGCACGATGCGGCCATAGGGCGAGATTTCGACAGCGCTGCCGCTGCCATTGGTCACCGTCTCGGTGACGGTGAACATGAAGCCGTCATCGATCTCGAACTTGCGCGCGAAGGTCAGGCCCTGGCCATTGTCCCAGGTCAGGGTCACCGGTTTGCCGGGCGCCAGGGTCTGGCTGTCTGCAGCCCACACGGTTTCACTGTTGGGCAGGGCCACATTGTTGCCGGCCCAGCCGAAATCCGCGTAATAGGCGTGCTCGCTGTTGAACGGCGACAGCAGCACGACCTGCGGGCTGTTGGGCTCGACCGTCTCGCGATAGTTCTTCAGCACCAGGTCGTCGACGCGGCTGCCTTTCAGCGCGATCGAGCCGGCGAGGCGCGGCGTATCGATGGCGACGCGGGGGCTTTCCTTCAACGCCTCATCGCGGGGCAGCGTCTTGCGCGCGGCATCCTGCGGCGCCGCCTGCTCCGGCTGTTGCGTCCCCGGTTGCTGCGCCGCCGGCTGTTGCGCCACCTGCGCCTGCTGTTGCTGCTGCGCCGCCAGTTGCTTCTCCTGGTGCGGCGCCTGCACGAAATACATCCAGCCGACCATGATGGCGATGGAGAGGACGATGGCGATGGCGAGGTTGCGTTTTTCCATGTGGCTCGGATGTCTTGCTCTGCGGCGCGACCGGGGCGGCGCCTAGGTGTGCTTATGACAGGGTTCGTGCGCGGGACGATGACGATGAGGTTGCGGCACCGGGTCGTAGCCGGAGCCGCCCCACGGATGGCAGCGCGCGACGCGCCGTACCGCCAGCCACAGGCCCTTGGCGGGGCCGTGGGTCGCGATCGCTTCGACGGCATAGGCGGAACAGCTCGGCGCGTAACGGCAATTGACGCCGAGCAGCGGCGAGAGCGTCCACTGGTACAGCCGGATCGGCCCAATCAGCACGGCGCCCAGCGCGGCCTTCAGCAGCGCGCTCATGCCGCCTCGCCTTGCCGATAGAGCTTCAGTTTCTTCAGGCCGGCGACGAGGTCGTTGCGCAGCGCATCGAAATCGCGTTCGACCGTCGCGGCGCGCGCGACCAGCACGAAATCATTGCCGGGCGCCGCATGCGGCAGCACCTGTTCGGCGACGGCACGCAGGCGCCGGCGCGCGCGGTTGCGTTTCACCGCGTTACCGACCTTGCGACTGGCGGTAAAACCCACGCGAATTTTTTCGGCACGAATCGCTTCGGCCGCCACTGGCTCACTGGCGGCTTCGTTCGTTGATGGGTGTGGTTCTGGTTGGCGGCGGACCTGAAGGATCAATCCGGGGGCGACCCACTTGCGATTTGCCGCCGCCACCTGAAGGAATTCGGCCCGCCGCTTCAGGCGGCCGATCATCGATCGATCTTAGGCGCTGAGACGCTTGCGGCCCTGGCGGCGGCGGTTGGCGATGACCTTGCGGCCACCGACGGTCGCCATGCGCGCGCGGAAGCCGTGGCGGCGCTTGCGAACGATCGCGCTCGGCTGATAAGTGCGCTTCACGACAAAACTCCTTGATTTCCAAATGCTTCGCGAATTGCCGCGGGTGTATAGAGAAACCCCGGCCCCGAGTCAATGTCGGGTGAACGCCCGCGGGCCATGCGGGGCTTTGCGCGCCGCCGCTAGCCCGGCCCCGGCGCGGCGTCGGACGCCAGGGGGTAAGCGCTTGTTTCTTTTATGTTTTCCAGCACGATGGAGGAGCGGATGTTGGCCACTTCCGGGGCCTTCATCAGATGCTCGGACATGAAATCGGCGAAGCGTTTCAAATCGGTCACGGCGACCTTCAGCACATAATCCGCTTCCCCGGTCAGGGACTGGCATTCCAGCACTTCCGGCAGGGACCGGACCCGGTCATGGAAGGCCTGCATGCTGTCGCCGCCATGGATCTTCAGCGTGACGAGGCAATAGGCGGTGAGGCCGATGCCCAGCTTCTGCCGGCTGAGGACGGCCTGGAACCGCTCGATATAGCCGCTGTCGATCAGCCGCTGGACCCGGCGCGACACTTGGGAAGCGGAGAGGTGAACCATCTCCCCCAATTGGGCGTTGGTCAGTCGGCCGTCCTGTTGCAGGGCGGTCAGGAGCTTGAGGTCGAAGCCATCGAGTTCGTGTGCATTATTCATGTGCAATTTCGCCATGTCACGCGCGGTCCATGCGTACTTTGGCCGATATGGGCCATAGATTACACAAATATAGCAAGCGAAATGCACTATATTTAGTCGAGTGAGATCAATTGTTTGGGAGCCAATCCGATGCCCGCCAAAGCCCCCGGCGCCCCGAGTCCGCAAGCTGCCCAAACCGCCAGCTCGTCCGCCATCAACCCGATGGGCACGCGCGGCTTCGAGTTTGTCGAATTCACCGGCCCCGATGTTACGCAGCTCTCCCATGTCATGGAGGCATTGGGCTTCAGCGCCATCGCCCGGCACCGCTCCAAGAACGTGACCCTCTACCGCCAGGGCGGGATCAATTTCATCCTGAATGGCGAGCGCAAGGGCTTCCCCAAACAGTTCAGCGACAGCCATGGCCCCAGCGTCTGCGCCATCGCCATCCGGGTCGACGATGCGCCCAAGGCCATCGCGCGCGCCAGGGAGCTGGGCGCCAAGGCGCTGGTCAACGAGCCGGGCCCGATGGAAGTCATGCTGCCCGGCATCGAAGGCATCGGCGGCAGCCGCATCTTTTTCATCGACCGCTTCGACGAAGCGGGCTCGATCTATGACATCGACTTCAAGGCGACCGCCGGCGTGGAGCAGCATCCGCACGGCGTCGGGTTGGTGGAGATCGACCATCTCACCAACAATGTCTATCGCGGCCGCATGGATCACTGGGCCGGCTTCTATGAGCGGCTCTTCAATTTCCGCGAGATCCGATATTTCGACATCGAAGGCAAGCTGACCGGCCTCAAGTCCCGGGCGATGACTTCGCCCGACGGCAAGATCCGCATCCCGATCAACGAATCCGCCGACGACAAGTCGCAGATCGAGGAATATCTCCGCGCATACAAGGGCGAGGGCATCCAGCACATCGCCCTCTCGACCAACGACATCTACGAGACGGTGCGCCGGCTGCGCGCCAACAAGGTGGAGCTGATGGCGCCGCCGCCGGCGACCTAT
>DASZQC010000509.1:0-1718 GCA_035549815.1 Dongiaceae bacterium | reverse complement strand
TGCGCGAGGCGGCGGACCCAAAGGCCGCCATCGAGCTGGGCGTCGCCACGGCGGCGCAGGCGACGGGTGCCGCGGGTGCCGCCTTGTTCGCAGCGGACGCGCGGGGGATCGGCGATCGATTGGCGCAGGCGGGTGCCGATGTTCCGGCCGGCACGGCGGACCAGGCGGCGCGCGACAAACAGATCGCCACCCAGACGCTCGACGGCCTGCGGCTGCTGGCGATTCCCGGCGTGCATCGCGGCGGCGTCAATTGCGCGCTGGTCCTGGGGCGCGGCGCCGATCAGGCGGACTGGCCGGAAGACGACCGGTTCCTGCTGAACGAGCTGACCGACCAGCTCGCGGTGGCGGTGGCGCAGGCGGCGGAAGCGGATGCGCTGGCGAAGCTGAGCGAGACCGATGCGCTGACCGGCCTGCTGAACCGGCGCGGCTTCGATGCGCATCTGGCGCGGTCGATGGCGGCGGCGCGCATCGCCCGGCGCGGCGGCGCCTTGCTCTATGTCGATCTCGACAATTTCAAGCAGATCAACGACCGCCACGGCCATGCCCAGGGCGACGCGGCCTTGCGCGCGGTGGCGGAATTGCTGCGCCGCTCGGTGCGCGCCGGCGACGTGGTCGGGCGCCTGGGCGGCGACGAATTCGCCATCTGGCTGGCGGAGGTCGATGCCAACGAGGCGCGCCAGCGCGGCGAGCAACTGGCGCTGGCGGCGCGGGCGCTGCGGCGGTTCGCACCGGATTCCGACAAGCATGTCGGCTTCTCGGTCGGCATCGCCATGCTGCGCGCCGACCGGCCGCAGAGCGACGCCCAGGTGATGGAGCTGGCCGACAAGGCCATGTACCAGGTGAAGCACGGATCGAAGGGCGGCGTCGCCCTGCTCGAGGATGAGAGCTGAGGTCATGGAATACGAGAAGGCCAAGAGCCTCGCCGCCGATCCTGATGCCGACGTGCGCCACAGCCTGGCGAAGCGCGAAGGCTTGGCGCCGGAGATCCTGTTCTATCTGGCGGAGGACAAATCCGCCGAGGTGCGCCGCGCCGTCGCCGAAAACCGCGCCACCCCGCGCCAGGCCGATCTGCTGCTCACCAAGGATGCCGACAGCGCGGTGCGCGAGCGGCTGGCGGGCAAGATCGGCGCGTTGCTGCCCGACCTTGCAAACGAGGACAGGGAGCGCATTCGCGAGCTGACCAACCAGGTGATCGAGGCGCTGGCCCGCGACCAGGCGGTGCGGGTGCGGCAAATTGTGGCGGAAGCCCTCAAAGATGCGGTCGATGCCCCGGTGGCGGTGATCCAGAAGCTGGCGCGCGACATCGAGATCAAGGTGGCAGCACCGGTCCTCGAACATTCACCGCTGCTGACCGACGAAGACCTGCTGGAGATCATCTCCAACCATCCGATCAAGGGCGCGCTGGCCGCCATCGCCAAGCGCCGCGAGCTGGCCGGCAAGGTGACCGACGCGGTGGTCAAGGTCGCCGCTGCCGACCCGCAGGAATCGGCGACGGTGACCAGGCTGCTGGAGAATGGCAGCGCGCAGATTCGCGAAGACACGCTGGACCGGATCCTGGATCATGCGCCGAAGCAGCCGGCCTGGCACGCGCCCTTGGTGGAGCGCCCGAAGCTGCCGCAGAACGCGATGCGGCGTCTGGCCGAATTCGTCAGCCGGAGCCTCCTGGAAGTGCTGCAGAAGCGTCCCGACCTGGATGCGGCGACGGCGCGCGACGTCGC
>DASZQC010000508.1:0-2008 GCA_035549815.1 Dongiaceae bacterium | reverse complement strand
ACCCTTCTTTCTTTCCTTTGGCGATCTCGATGACAAAGCCACCGCCATTTCGGTCAAATTGGAAGGTCAACAAATCGACCTCTTCTTTGATCCGCCGGAAGTGCGGAAAAGAGCCGGTGAAACCGCGCTCACGCAGCGTGGGAACTACGAGCTTCTTCAAAGCCGCATCGATATCTTTGCGAGTGCTCATCTTTTTGCCCAGACATTATAGCTGCGTGAAAGGCGCAGCGGAAATTGGCGTGCTTGTCCCCGATGACGCGGGTTGCTCCCGGCGAAGGGAGCCGATCCGCATGGGTGTGGCGTCGAAACCAACAGCCAGAAACGGAGACAAGCACATGAAAACGACAGATAAGTTTGTGGGCCTGGATGTCCACAAGGATACGACGGTGATCGCGGTGGCCGAGGGCGGCCGGACGGGCGAGGTCCGGGCGTACGGGACGATCTCGAGCGACCTGCATGCACTGGAAAAGGTGCTGGCGAGGCTCGGAGGCGAGGGCGTGCGGCTGCACGTCGTCTATGAGGCCGGTCCGACCGGCTACGTGATGTACCGGAGGCTGCGGCAACTGGAGATCGACTGCATCGTGGTGGCGCCGTCGCGCACCCCGCAGCCCAAGGGCGTGCGGCAGAAGAACGACCGGCGGGACGCCGAGCAGCTGGCCCGGCTGCACCGGGCCGGGGAACTCACGGCGATCCATGTCCCGGATGCCGTGGACGAGTCGATCCGGGACCTGACCCGGGCCCGGGCGGATGCGGTGCATGACCTGACCCGGGCGCGGCAGCGCCTGAAGTCCTTCCTCCTGCGCCAAGGCTACCGCTACTCGGGCAAGGCCAACTGGTCGGCCCCGCATCAGCGCTATCTGCGGGAACTGGTGCTGCCATTGCCTGCGCTCAAGGCTGCCCTGGAGGAGTCGCTGCTGGCGATCACCCACGCGACTGAGCGGGTGACACGCTTGGAAGAGCTGATCGAGGTCCAGGCCCCGCTATGGCGGATGTACCCTGCGGTGCAGGCGCTGATGTGCCTGCGGGGCTTCCAGCTGACCGCAGCCACGGTGCTCGTGGCCGAGCTCGGCGATGTCCGGCGCTTCCGGCATCCCCGGCACCTGATGGCCTTCCTGGGGCTGGTGCCGAAGCAGGAGAGCACCGGGAACAGCCGCAAGCTGGGCTCGATCACCAAGGCCGGCAATGCCCACGCCCGCTGGATCCTGATCGAGGCGATCCAGCATGCCTTCCTGCCCCCGAAGGTGTCCGCCCCATTGTCCCTGCGGCAGACGGGCCAGCCCACGGCCTATCGGGAACTTGCCTGGAAGGTGCAGACGCGCCTGCACAAGCGGGGCTGGCACCTCCTGCGCCGCGGCGTGATGAAGGCCAAGGTCAACGTGGCCCTCGCCCGCGAACTCTCCGGCTTCGTCTGGGCGCTGCTCTCGCAGGTGCCCGTGGCCAAAGCCTGAAATGATTTCGTTCTTTGAGAGAGCCGCCGGGAACGGCGGCAGCCAGCAGGGACCGGGCGGCCGGCCCATGCCTGTTAACGTTAAGAACAACGACGGTTCGCCGTCGCCACGTTCGAGCCTAGAGCAGGCGGGCAAGACGCACCAATGAACCGAGGCAACCAACCCTCGAAGATCAGCACGCTCACGGTGAAACACCCGAGAGACGCATCACCCACGCACGCGTTTACTCACATCAGTCCGGTCCCTGTCCGCTGCCGCCTCCCGGCGGAATCTCATCCGCTGCATCCAAGCCGCGGACAAGTTCTGCTTTTTTCCGCTTGTCGACGCGCAGCTAGATCAACGTTCAAGCTGAGCCGCCCGCGGCCAGCGAGACTGGAAAAGAGGAAGGGAGCCGGTCCCGCGGGTTGGCTCGGGCGACTGGTTCGACGCTTTTGGACTCCGTCGCAGCCAGCAGGCCTGCGCCCGGAGCCAGACGAGCCTAACGGGTCTGGCCGCTAGTTTGCTAGTCTCGAGCGAGAGCGCTCCAAAGAACTTCATCCCTAGCAACCTAGCGGCCAGAC
>DASZQC010000507.1:0-3846 GCA_035549815.1 Dongiaceae bacterium | reverse complement strand
GGCGCTGGCCTAGAGGGAGAGCAACCGGCTCCGGCGCCGCGGCGGCACGGCGGGCGATGGCCGCGGCCACCTCCGTCGCGTTGGGCGGGTCGTGCCGCGCGGCCAGGCTGCGCAGCGATTCCTGCGCCAGATGTACAGCGCCACCGCGCCAGATGAAATTCTCCCTCTGATCCCAGGGCGTGTTGCCGAAGAAGGTGTCGAGGCTGTTGCTGAGCGGCGAGGCGTCGCTGAAGGCGCCGAGCGGCAGCGCCACCAGCAAGGCCCAACTCGCCTGCGCCGGCCTGGCGCGGAACTTCAAATTGAACACGAACAAGCCCGCCAGCAGCGCCAGGGGCAGCGCCACCGCCACCCATCCCACCCAGCCCAGGATGCCGACCAGAGCGGAGAGGTTATGCACGTCCTCCGGCATGATCGGCCGGCCGAGCATGGCGATCTTCAGGGCGCTGGCGACATAGAAGATCGTGAAATAGAGCGCCTGCAGCAGCAGGAACGGCCAGACCCGGCGCGACACCCAGAAGACCAGATAGGCCAGCGCCAGGTTGAGCGCGAAATCGTAGGGCACGCGCCATTCGACGATCTTGATGCCGAAGGCGGCCCAGCAGGTGAAATAGGCGATGGCATAGAAGCAGGCCGTCGACAGCAGCGGCACCAGCAGATGCCGGCTGACATCGTGGCCCAAAAGGCGGCCGATAAAGGTGCGGGGCGTGCTCCGGTGGATCGGAGCCCCCCGGCGCCAGGATGCCTGCGTGGTCATGAAATCGGGTTCCGCCGCCCTGTTGGCCTTCGACTCTAGGTCCCTGATTCTTTTCGGGAATGTCCCGAAAAATTCACCGGACTATGTCGGGCTCGTCATCAATCCGCAACAAACAACCGCGTGACGAGGTGATGAGTTCCGCGCCGGATTCCGAGCCGCTCCCGCCCGGTCTCCCGCACCGGTTTTCCTTGCCGGCGCGGGCACGACCGCAAAACGCGCAGGAATTCAGACCCTTCGAAACTGCGAGCGCCGGGAACGGCCTTGTTATCGCTGGACAAATTGACCGATCGGTCGGACAGTCCGTTTCGTCTAGTTCAATAAACGGGGAGGCACCACATGAAATCGCTTCTGCGAACCACCGTCATGTCGTCCATGGCGGCGGTCGCTCTTATGCTTTCGGCCGCGGGTTCCCAGGCGGAAACGCCCAAGGACACGCTGGTCATGGCCTATGTCATCGACGACATGATCTCGCTCGATCCGGCCGAGATCTACGAGTTCACGTCCTCGGAATACATGGCCAACACCTATGACCGCCTGGTCGTCATCAATCCGGACAAGCCGGACGAGTTGAAGCTGCAGCTCGCCGAAAGCTGGTCGGTCAGCGACGACGGCAAGGTCTTCACCTTCAAGATCCGTCCGGGCGTGAAATTCCACTCCGGCAACGATTTGACCGCCGAGGATGTCGAGTTCTCGATGGAACGCTTCGTGAAGCTGGACCTCAATCCGGCCTTCATCATGACCCAGTTCGGCCTGAGCAAGGACAATGTCGACGACAAGGTGAAGGTGGTCGACCCGATGACCGTCTCGGTCGAGCTGGACGCCGCCTATGCGCCGAGCTTCTTCCTGAACTGCCTCAGCTACACCAGCGTCGTCCTCGACAAGAAGCTGGTCAGCGAGCACGAGGCCAACGGCGATTTCGGCCATGAATGGATGAAGACCAACGAAGCCGGCTCCGGCCCCTTCATGCTGCGGAGCTGGAAGCCCAACGAGTCGGTCGCGCTCGAGACCAACGAGAATTACTGGGACGGCGTGCCGAAAATCAAGCGCGTGCTGATCCGTAACGTGACGGAAAGCGCCACCCAGCAATTGTTGCTGCAGAAGGGCGATATCGACATCGCGCGCAACCTGACCGGCGACCAGTTGAAGGCCGTGAAGGGCGACGCGAACATCAAGTTCCAGTCCTATCCGAAGGCGACGCTCTGGTACATGGGCATGAACGCCAAGAACGAGCACATCGCCAAGGTCGAAGTGCGCCAGGCGATGAAATACCTGGTGGACTATCAGGGCTTGCAGGACACCATGTTCAACGGCACCGGCATCATCCACCAGACCTTCCTGCCGGACGGACAGCTGGGCGCGGACAACAGCACGCCGTTCAAGCTGGACGTGGCGAAGGCCAAGGAGCTGCTGGCCCAGGCCGGCTATCCGAACGGCTTCAACATCACGATGGATGTGACCAACCGCTCGGAATCGCGCGAATTGTCGGCCTCGATCCAGAACACCATGGCCCAGGCCGGCATCAACATCATCATCAAGGTCAACGACAACAAGACGACCCTGACCAAGTATCGCGCCAGCGAGCATGACATCTATCTGGGCCAGTGGGGTTCCGACTACCAGGACCCGCACTCCAACGCCGACGGCTACCTGAATGCGCCGCTCGCCAAGCGCAACCAGTGGACCTCGCCGGAGCGTGAGGCTGCGGTGATGGCGGCGCGCGACGAGAAGGACGGCGCCAAGCGGGCCCAGATGTACATGGACCTGCAGAAGATGCAGCTCGACGAAGCGCCCTACGTGATCCTGTTCCAGCAGGTCGAAACCATCGCCGTGCGCAACAATGTCGATGGCTTCATCGTCGGCCCGACCTTCGACCTCGACCTCTACAAGAACGTTGTGAAGAACTAAGATCTGTCTATCCGCCGTCCGGCGCGCCCTTCAGGCGCGCCGGACGGCGGTTTTTATATAATAAGAGCGCGCCGGAAAGGGGGCTTGACCGGCACGCCATAGCAAGCGGGTAGCACCGCCGATGAAGTCTCTCGTCCGCGTCGTCCTGTCGATCGCCACCACGTTGCTCGGTTTGCTCGTGGTGACCTTCGTCATCAGCCGCATGCTGCCGGCCGATCCGGTGCTGGCGGTGGTGGGCGATCACGCCTCCGAATCCACCATCGAGGCGGCGCGCATCCGCCTCGGCCTGGACAAGCCGCTGGTGGTCCAGTTCTGGATCTACATCACCGACGTGCTGCGGGGCGATCTCGGCCAGTCCATCCGCACCAGCCGGCCGATCAGCGAGGAGCTGATGCGGGTGTTTCCGGCGACGCTGGAACTGGCGACGCTCGGCACCATCATCGGCGTGATCATCGGCATTCCGCTCGGCGTCTGGGCGGCCGTGCGCAAGGATACGCTCGTCGACCATTTCGTGCGCTTCATCGGCCTGATCGGCTATTCGGTGCCGATCTTCTGGCTGGGCCTGATGGGGCTGCTGATCTTCTATTTCAGGCTCGACTGGCTGCCCGGCCCCGGGCGCCTCGATTTCGGCTACGAGGATTTCATCACGCCGGTCACCGGCCTGATGACCGTCGACACCCTGATCGCCGGCGACATGGATATGTTCAAGAACGCGCTGGGACACCTGATCATGCCGGCCTCGCTGCTCGGCTATTTCTCGCTCGCTTATATCAGCCGCATGACGCGCTCGCTGATGCTGGGGCAGTTGCGCCAGGAATACATCCTGACCGCGCGGGTGAAGGGCGTGCCGGAATCGCGCATCGTCTGGAAGCACGCGATGCGCAACATATTGGTGCCGCTGCTGACCGTCATCGCGCTGTCCTACGGCAATTTGCTGGAAGGCTCGGTGCTGACCGAGACGGTGTTTGCCTGGCGCGGCCTCGGCCTCTACATCACCGATTCGATCTTCGGCCAGGACATGCCGGCGGTCCTCGGCGGCACCATCGTGGTCGGCGCCATTTTCATCATCATCACCATGCTGACCGACGTGGCCTACCGCGTGCTGGACCCGAGGGCGAAGTGATGATGAGTGGCCGACATCCACATAAAGTCGTCATGGTCGGACTTGGTCCGGCCATCCATAAGTT
>DASZQC010000506.1:0-3537 GCA_035549815.1 Dongiaceae bacterium | reverse complement strand
TCAACCCCCTGGAGGCGAGCAGCAGGCGCAGCGAGAAGGCGCGCAGGATCTCATTCACCCAATAAGGTACGATGAGGCCCAGCAGGATCAGCCGCACCTTCTGCGGCGTGCCGGACTGCGCCATATAGAAGGCGAGCGGATAGCAGATGGCGAAATTGAGCGCGGTCACCGCGATCGAGGCGACGATCGAGAAGACGAAGGCGCCCATATGGGTGGTGTTCCAGCCTTCGCCGCGATGCCCGACGAAAAACGACTCGTACTGGGCCGTGGTGAGCACATCCAACGGGCCGCCGCGCTCCATCGGTCGCAATGTCGGGTGGAAGCTCTCCACCACCATGTAGAGATAGGGCAGCACCACCAGGAACAGGGCCCATAGCGCCACCAGTGCGATGAAGACGATGCCGAGCACCACGCCGTTGCGCTCGAAATAGCTTTTGCGGGTCGGGTCGTGGATGCCCTTCCGCTCCCACCGCGCCATCGCCCAGAAAATGGCGATGACGATGAACGGGATGAAAAGGACAATAAAGCGGCTACTCACGGGCCATCTTCCCATCCGGCAGAATCAGGCCCAGCTCCGCGTCATAGGAGACCGCGGTCGTGCTGCCTTGCTCCGGAATGCTGACGCCGTTGTTGCGGCCGACGGTGACGGTGAGGTCCTTCTTGCCCGCCCCCTCCAGGAACACATGCGTCATGTTGCCCTCGAAGGCGACGCTCTTCACCGTCGAGGTAAAAGTCGTGTCGGCGGCGCCCTGCGCCAGCCTGGCCGATTCCGGCCGCACGAACAGGATCGCCTTGGCGCCCTGCTTCAGGCCATGCGGGTTGCGGCCGCGCAGCCGGCCGAACGGCGTCTCGATCACCGCGAAAGATGAATCGGCCTGCACGATCAGGCCCAGGAACGGATTGTTCTCGCCCACAAAGGAGGCGACGAAGGCGGTCGCCGGCTGGTCGTAGATGGTCTTGCCGTCGGCGACCTGCTGGATGATTCCGTCGCTCATGACCGCGATGCGGTCCGACATGGTCAGCGCCTCGCCCTGGTCGTGGGTGATGTAGATGAAGGTGATGCCGACCATGCGCTGGATGGTGCGCAGTTCGTTGCGCATATGTTGGCGCAGCTTCAGGTCCAGCGCCGACAAAGGTTCGTCCAGCAGCAACACCTCCGGCTGCACGCAGAGCGCGCGCGCAATCGCCACGCGCTGCTTCTGGCCGCCGGACAATTCGTTCATCTGCTTGTGGCCCTGGCCCGGCAGCGCGATGAGGTTCAGCAGCTCGTCCGCCTTGCGCGCGCGCGTCGCCTTGTCCACGCCTTGCACGCGCAGGCCATAGGTGATGTTCTCCGCCACGCTCATCAGCGGGAACAGGGCCAAATTCTGGAAGATCAGCGCGGTCGGCCGCTTGTTCGGCCCGATGCCCGCCATGTTCTGGCCGCCGATGCGTACGGCACCTTCCGACGGCTCCAGGAAGCCGGAGACGGTGCGCAGGATCGTGGTCTTGCCGCAGCCCGATGGGCCGAGGAACGAGAAGAACTCGCCGCCCTTGATATTGAGGGTCGCGTTGTTGACGGCGGTGAAATCCCCGAAACGGACCGTGACGTGGTCGAGATCGACACCCGCGCTCATAGCCTTGCCCTGTCAGACTTTTTTATAGATTGGCGTTTGCTCAAGTTTCCACGCTCGGCCCGAAGAGATCAAGCGGGATCAACTTGCGCGGGGGAAGCTGGCCCGCTGAAAAACCGGTCATTGGCCCAAAAATGCGTCAGCCCCGGCGAACCGGGGCTGACAACATTTTTCACCTTTGGCCGGATCAGGCGGCGGTGAACTGATCCACGTACTGGCTGCGGATTTCCGCGTACCAGCTCGGCTCCGCCGGCCACGGCCAAACGTGGTCGAGCGCGTCGCCTGGGAACGCCTCCTGGAAGTTCTTCTTGAAGGCATCCGAGGTCAGCGCATCGGCGCCGGTCACCACCGGATTGTAGTTCGACCCGTCGGAGACCTGGGCCGAGACTTCCGGCGTGTGCAGATAGTTGATGAACTCGTAGACCTGGTCGATGTTCTTTGCCGACTTCATCAGCGACAGACCGTCCAGCCACACGATGGCGCCTTCGACCGGCGCCTGGTAGCTGACCGGCTTGCCTTCCTTCTTCAGGGTCAGCGGCGGACCGTCCCAGGTCTGGCCGATCCACACGTCGTTCTCCATCAGGCCCGACTTGGTGTTATCGGCGGAATCCCAGAACTGCTTCACCCACGGCTTGTGCTCGATGGCGAAGGCGAGAATCGGGTCCCACAGCTTCTTGAAGCTCTCTTCGTCCTTGTAGCCGTCGACCATGCGGTTGGACGGCTGCTTGCCGGTGTAGTCCCACCACAGCCCGATGCCGAGCAGGAAGGAGTGGCCGCGGCCCTGCGTATGGCCCTTCACCTCGTCATCCCACAGCGAGCCGTAGCTGAGCTTGGTCAGGTCGCCCTTGTAGAGATCGGTGCGGAACGACAAAGCTTCCGAGCCCCAGCAATGCGGCAGATGATAGAGGCCGCCGTCCCAGGTCCACAGATTCTGCGAGTTGCCGATCATCGACGGCACCAGCGCCGACATGTTCTTCAGCTTGTTGGTGTCGAACGGCGCCAGCACCTGCAGATCATGGTACTGCGGCGCGCGGTTGCAGGTCGGCTGGCACAGGTCGAAACCTTCGCCGCCGGTCGCCTGCAGCTTGTTGATCTGCTCCTCGTTCTGCGAGAACGGAGTCTGGTTCACCTTGATGCCCGTCGCCTTCTCGAAGTTCGGGATCACCGGATCCGGAAATTCGTCCGACCACATCAACAGGTTGAGCTCACCGGAGGACGAGAAGGCGTCCTTCACGATCATCGGCCCGCTGGCCACGACCGCGCCGGCAGCCGCTGCACCTTTCAGCATGGTGCGGCGGCTGAAATTGCGCGCCGAGAGCATCAGCTCCCGCGTGCGCGCTTGATCCTTGGTCAACTTCGTCATCAATACCTCCCTCGACGACTGGCTCCGGCGGCCGAAGGGCCGACCGGTGTTTCGGGAGAAGACGCTGAGACATCGGGTGGGAGACTTCGGGCGAGCTCTTTCCTCGGCCACGTTTCCGCCCCGATCTGCAACGCTCTGGCGCCTGCTCCCCGAAATTCCCTGCCACCTCTGAGCGTAATTGAACTCTGCAAGACCTGGCAACTTAGTTCGGCTAATTTCACGCTGGTGTTATAATTGAGTTAGGCCGATGATCCGGGCCGCTTTGGGCCTTCCGGCGACGATCGAAATCCCGCAAATAGGGCCAGAGCCGGAGAAACTTTTGGGCCACCCGTCGCGCACCTTCCTGTTCCACCTGGAGCCGGACAAGACCATCACCCTGCAGGCGCAATTGCGCCGCATGCTGGTCTCCGCCATCCTGGACGGACAGATTCCGCCGGGCAGCCCGCTGCCCTCCTGCCGGTCGCTGGCGCAATCTCTGAAAATTGCCCGCAACACCGTCGTCCTCGCCTATCAGGATCTGGTCGAGGAAGGCTTCCTGATTTCGCGCCAGCGCAGCGGTTT
>DASZQC010000505.1:0-11522 GCA_035549815.1 Dongiaceae bacterium | reverse complement strand
GCGCCGATATTGCCCCACAGAATTTCGCCAAGATGCAGGGCCGCGCCGAAGGGCAGCGGCGGCAGTCCCTGCTTCTGCCGCGTCGCGTCGAGATGCGCCATGCCGGCGCGCGCGGCGGTGACCGCGCGCAACGCGGCCGCGCAGGCTTCGCGTGGCGTGCCGGTGACGGGGAAGATCGCCAGCACGCTGTCGCCGATGAATTTCAGCACCTCGCCGCCGAAGGCATGCACCGCGCCGGCGATGCGGTCGAACCAGGAATCGAGCGCGGCGATCATCGCCGCCGGCTCCGTCGCCTCCGACAGGGCGGTGAAATCGCGCAAATCAGCATAAAGCAAAGCGGCGCGGATGGTCTCGCCGCTGCCCCGGCGCATGGCGCTCATCTGCACGCGCGCGGCGCTGCGCCGACCAAGATAGGCTTCCAGCAGCGCCGCCTGGGCTGATCGCGCGCCAAGGGCCGCCAAGGGCGCCGCGACGAAGCGCGCGACTTGGCGCAGTCGATCCGCATCACCGGAGCTGAATGGCCTGGTTCCGGCCCAGGCGAGTACCGGGCTTTCCGCTTCCAGGGATTCCGATATTCGTCCGATCGTGTCTTCCCGCACGGGGCCGAGGCCGGCGAGCCAATCCTGGCCCTGCTTGAGCGGGGCGACGCCGAACCCCAGCGCCTCGATCACCGCTCCGGTCTCCGCGCGCCACAGCCAGGTGCGGCGGGCAACAATCGGATGCGGCACCGCGAGCGTCAGGGCGCCGCCAGCCAGCGGCAAGCCGTCGGCCAGCAGACGGCGGCCAAGCTCGGCCAGGAACCGGTCGGGACTGGGTGAAGCGCCGGCCTCATCCACCAGCCAGGCGAGAGGTGCTGCCAGATCCATGACGCGATCATGCGGCGATGGAAACCGGCCTGTCACCCCTGCCGCGGCGATACGCGGCATCACCCCGGGCGGACAAGGCCCGATTCCGGCCGATGCCATGTTCGACAGGTTCATGCGCGCAGACATCGTTGCCGGCTACTTCCTGCCGCGCTGGCTGTCCGGACCCGGATCCCGGCCCGCGGCCACCGTCACCAGGCGGTCGAGGTAATGAGCCCAACCCTTGGCATGGCCATCGCACTGGTCGGCATTCGGCAGGCCGGTATGGGTCAGACGCAGCAGCGTTCCATCCGGCTGCTCGATCAAATCGATCTCGACCAGGCTCGATCCCGGCGGCACCGCTTCGCTGCCTTCCCAGCCGAAGCTGTAGGCCAGGCGATGCACGGGTACCACCTCGCGGAACGCACCGCGCGCGAATTTCGCGCCGGTGACATTGACGAGATAGAGTCCGCCGGGCTCCGGCTCGAGCTGCGCTTCCGTCCCCATCCAGCGCAACAACTTGTCCGGATCGGTGAGCAGCGCGAATACCGCGGCGGGTGGCGCCGGAATGTGCGTTTCGCGGCGGACGACGAGGGATTCTTGCATCACGCTCTCCTTGATTGCACGAGCGGAAGATTAGAGCCGGGCGACGCTGGACCGGCGTGACAAGTGTGTCAGGATTCGCGGCGGTCACGCGCGCCGTCCGAAAACGAGCTTCAGCCACGGCGGTGCATGAAACACGCTCATCAGCACATACATCGGAACCATGCCCGTCAGCAGCGGCGCGGAACCGGCGCACAGCATGTCCGCCGCGCCGCCGCCGAGAATGGCGGAAAGCAGCGCCATGATGGCGAAGGTGGGCGTAGCCGCGAGGCAGAGAAAATTCATCGCAGGTCGACCTTCGATCATGGCGCCGTCCTCCGCCTTGCCACGGGCTACTCGGCCGCGCGCCGCTCATACTCGTCGTGGCGGCGGAACCAGGGGCCGGTCTCGTTGCGGCCCTTGGGCGCGCGGTCGAGCCACTGATACATGCCCCAAAGGCCATCCAGCCCGCGCGCATAGGCCGAATAGGTGTGATAAATGACGCCGTCTTCCAGCACGAAGGTGCTCATCCCCGGACGGTCGCGCGAGAAGCTGGCGGCGTCGGTTCCGGACCGCGCCGCGATCTCGGCGACCGGCGGCGGCACCGGGTTCATATCCATCGCATGGCCGTTGCGGGCGAAGTTGTACTCAATGGCGCCCTGTTTCTGCTGCTCCTCGGTGAAGGAGACGTTGAAGTCGAAATTGAAGTCGCTGCCCTGCGAGGACGCCCACGGGAACGTCCAGCCCATGCGCCGCCGGTAATCCAGCAGCTTGGGCAACGGCGCACGCGACACCGCCCAGAAGGCGATGTCGTGATTCTGCAGATGGACGACGAAGCCGTTGAAACCATCGGCCAGCGCCGAGCAGGAGGTGCAGCCCGCCTTCCAGTCCGGCCCGAACATGAAATGATAGACGAAGAGCTGCGAGCGGCCCTGGAACAGGTCGGCGAGCGTGACGCTGCCTTGCTCGGTCTCGAACTTGTAGGCCTTGTCGATGCGGACCCACGGCAGCTCCTGCCGCCGCAACGCCAGCTCATCGCTGCGCCGCGTATGTTCCTTTTCCGCCTTCAGCAGGTTCAGCCGCGCGGTCAGCCATTCCTGGCGGGTTCCGGTCATGTGCTTGGTCATCGCCTTTCACTCCTTGCTGGTTGATGGACGTGAGCTAGATTAGGGACCGGGCCTCCAACACCGGGAGTTACAAGTTTGGCGGGATTCCGATGGACTCCCTGATCACGGCCGCGGCGCGCGCCCTGGCCGGCGGCGATCCGCTCGGGGCGCTGAACCGGGTCGCCCTGCGCGACGACCCGCCGGCTTTGGCCCTGCGGGGCATTGCCATGGCGCAGCTCGGCGAGTTGGCGCGGGCCAAGCTCCTGCTGCGCAAGGCGGCACGCGCCTTCGGTTCAAAAGAAGCCGTGGCCCGCGCCCGCTGCATCGTCGCCGAGGCCGAGGTGGCATTGGCCGCGCGCGACCTGGGCTGGCCGGTCAAGGCGCTGGACGCGGCGCGGGTAACGCTGGAAGCGCACGGCGACCGGGCGAATGCCGCGCACGCGCATTATCTCGCGATCCGGCGCCTGCTCCTGATCGGCCGCCTGGACGAGGCCGGGCGCCGGCTGGCTGGGTTGGATCCCGCAATGTTGCCGCCGGCCTTGCGCGCCACGCACGAACTGGTCGTCGCCGGAATCGCCATGCGGCGGATCGAGGCGCAGGCGGCGCAGGCGGCCCTCATCCGCGCCGCGCGGGCCGCGCGCCAGGCCGGCATCCCGGCACTGATCGCGGAGGTCTCCAGCGCGTCCGATCTGTTGAACGCCCCCGCCGCACGCTTGATCAAGCGGGGCGAAGAACGGCCGCTCTTGCTCTCCGACGTGGAATCGCTGCTGGGTTCCAAACGGCTGGTCGTGGATGCCTGCCGCTACGTCGTGCGCGATGCGAAGACGGTGGTCTCGCTGGCGCGGCGTCCGGTCCTGTTCGCGCTGGCCCGCGCCCTGGCGGAAGCATGGCCAGGAGACGTGTCGCGCAGTGTGCTGCTCGCCCGGGCGTTCGGCGCGAGACGAGCCGATGACTCGCATCGCGCGCGGTTGCGCGTGGAAATCGGTCGCCTGCGCGCGGCTCTGCGGACGTTGGCGGAGATCGGCGCCACGAAGGACGGCTTCGCACTCGCGCCGCGCGGCAAAGGCGAGATCGTCGTTCTGGCGCGGCCGGTCGAGGAAAAGCATGCCGCGATCCTGGCATTTCTCGCCGATGGCGAATCCTGGTCGAGCTCCGCCCTGGCCCTGGCGCTGGATGCCAGCCAGCGCAATGTCCAGCGCGCGCTCGATGCGTTGGCGGAAGCCGGCAAGGTGCAGTCGTTCGGCCGCGGGCGGGCACGGCGCTGGATGACGCCGCCGGTGCCGGGTTTCACGACGACATTGTTACTCCCCGCGCCGCTGCCGGGCGATTAGGTTGGAGACATCGAACAACCGGGATAGAGATCATGAAAAAAGCAGCCGCCGAAATCATCCGCGAGTATGGCCCGTTTCCGGGCGTCGAGGGCGTGCATGGCGTCACCTTTGACGGCCAGAACGTCTGGTTCGCTTCCGGCGACAAGCTGAACGCGCTGGACCCCGACAGCGGCAAGACGGAGCGCGCGATCGACATCGCCGCCGATGCCGGCACCGCCTTCGACGGCCGGCATCTGTTCCAGATCGCCGAGAAGCGCATCCAGAAGATCGACCCGAAAACGGGGCGCGTGCTGTCGACCATTCCGGCGCCCGGCAATGGCAGCGATTCCGGCCTGACTTGGGCCGAAGGGACGCTGTGGGTTGGGCAATATCGCGACCGCAAGATCCACCAGATCGATCCCGAGACCGGCAGGATCCTGCGCACCATCGAATCCAACCGTTTCGTCACCGGCGTCACCTGGGTCGATGGCGAGCTGTGGCACGGCACCTGGGAAAACGACGAGAGCGAAGTTCGGCGCATCGACCCGAAAACGGGCGAGGTATTGGAGCGTCTCGAGATGCCGGCCGGTGTTGGCGTGTCGGGCCTTGAATCCGATGGCGGCGAGCGGCTCTATTGCGGCGGCGGCAAGAGCGGCAAGGTGCGCGCCATCCGCCGGCCCAAGCGCGGTCGATGATGGATTTCCCCTCAAGCAAATACCGTCTGATGAATCCGGGCGTACGGGACCAAACCCATTGAAATGAACATCCGTGAGTGCTTCGATCTGCCATCCAAGCAATCGCCAGGAGCACCACAGATGAACTCGTTTCCGCAGGCCGCCGCTTTCAATCGCATGCAGGAGTTGATGTCCACCTCGCCGGTGCCGTCGATCTCGACGGAGCTTCTGGTCACCGCGGACGGCGAACTCAATCGTGAGCTCAACAGTTTCCTGTTCGACCCGCCGTCCGATCCCAACCTGCTGACGGGCAAGCGCGTCGCCATCTGCTGCACCAACGGCGTGGAGGAGGTGGAGATCCTGGGCGCGCAGCGCTGGTTGACCGAGCATGGCGCGACGGTCCACATCGTCTCGCCGCGCATCGGCGAGTTCCACCCGACGCTCGGCTTGCGCTTCCCACCGATCTGCGCCACGCATGTGCTGGCGATCCGCCTGATGGAAAATGCCGGCTGGCTGAAGATCGACCGCTATACCGACGAGGCGAAGGCGGCGGACTACGACGCGATCCTGCTGCCCGGCGGCTGCTGGAATCCGGATGCCCTGCGCGCCGACAAGCATGCGCGTGACTTTGTGCGCGCAATGTACGAGGCCGGCAAGCCCACCACCGCCATCTGCCATGGCCAGTGGGTGATGGTCAGCGCCAAGATCCTGAAGGGCAAGCGCGCCACCGCCGTCTGGAACATCCAGATCGACCTGGAGAATGCCGGCGCCACGGTCCTGGACGAGCCCTGCGTCATCGACGGCAACCTGATCACCGCCCGTTTTCCCTATGACCTGCCCCGGCTGATGAAGGCCATGGCGCAGCAATTGCTGGCCGCCAGGAAATAGGCGCTAGGGCTTGAGGAGCTTCCTGACCCGCTCCGCATCCGCGGGCGTCGCCGGTGTGTAGATGACCAGGCCCAGATCGGGCCGGCCATCGACGGCGAACGTCGAGTAATCGAAAGTGAGTGGACCGGCGATCGGATGCTTCATCCGTTTCACGCCCTCGCCATGCCTGCTGACGGCATTGTCGCGCCACATAGCGGCGAAGGCGGGGCTTGCCTGGCTGAGTTCCTCCACCAGCGCCTTGGCGCGCTCGCTGACGCCGGCGCGCGCCGTCTCCAGGCGGAACGCCGCCACGACCGCGCGGACATCGCTTTCCCAGTTCGGCATCTTGGCGCGGACGGCGGGATTGCAGAACAGAAGCCGCAGGATGTTGCGCTGCTCCGGCGCCAGCTTTGCGTAGTCGATCAGCACCGTCGCCGCCGCGCGGTTCCAGGCGACGATGTCCCAGGTCGCGTTCTTCACCAGGCCGAGGCAAAGCTCCAGCGAATCCAGCACACGCTGCAGCCGCGGCGTGACGCCTTCGGTCGTGCGGGGGCGGACCTCCGGCGGGCGCCCTAATGCCAGCAGGAAGATGTGCTCGCGCTCCGCCTCGGTCAGCATCAAGGCGCGCGCGATACGGTCGAGCACATCGGCCGACGGCGCACCGCCACGCCCCTGCTCCAGCCACGTGTACCAGGTGGCGCTGACATTGGCGCGCTGCGCCACTTCCTCGCGCCGCAATCCCGGCGTGCGCCGGCGCATCGACGGGAAGCCCAAGGCCGTCGGATCGAGCTTCGCGCGGCGATCCCGCAAATAGGTCCCGAGGCTGCCGTCATTCGCCATCGGCCGCTCATCCTGTTAGCTATTATACCAGTATAAGATCACTAATTTACCAGGATAAGGCGCGCTTCGATAGTGGCCTCCCCCACCAACCGGAGACCTTATCCATGCGTGTCTTTGTGACCGGCGCGACCGGTTTCGTCGGCTCCGCCATCGTTCGGGAATTGATCGCCGCCGGACATCGGGTGCTCGGCCTCGCCCGCTCCGATGCGGGCGCCGCATCCCTCGCCGCGGCAGGCGCCGAGCCGCATCGCGGATCGCTCGACGAGCCCGACAGCTTGCGCCGCGGCGCGGCGGCGGCCGACGGCGTAGTCCACACGGCCTTCATCCACGACTTCTCGAGGTTCAAGGAGAATTGCGAAACCGACCGCGCGGCTATCGGCGCGCTGGGCGATGCACTCGCCGGCTCCGACCGTCCCTTGATCGTCACCTCCGGCACCGGGCTCGTGAGAACGCCGGGCCGGCGCGCGACCGAAGAGGATGTGCCGCCGTCCGGCGCCGACGCGCTGCCGCGCGTCGCCTCGGAAGAGGCGGCCGCGTCGGTCGCGGCGCGCGGCGTGCGCGTCTCGGTGATGCGCCTGCCGCCGTCGGTGCATGGCGACGGCGATCATGGTTTCGTCCCGCTGCTCATCAAGCTGGCGCGGGAGAAAGGCATCTCGGCCTATATCGGCGAGGGGCGCAATCTTTGGCCGGCGGTGCACCGCTTCGATGCCGCGCGTCTCTATCGGCTGGCGCTGGAAGCGGGTGCCGCAGCGCCGCGCTATCATGGCGTCGCCGAGGAAGGCGTGCCGTTCCGCGACATCGCTGCGGTGATCGGCCGGCGCCTGGACATCCCCGTCGTCGGCAAAACTCAAGAGGAAGCCGCCGCCCATTTCGGCTGGTTCGCGCATTTCGCGGCGCTGGACAATGGCAGCTCCAGCGCGCGGACTCGCCAGACATTGGGCTGGCAACCGAAGGAGGCCGGGCTGATCGCCGATCTCGACCGGCCGGATTATTTCAAGGCCTGAGCGGTGGACAGCGCGGGCGGGATATGTGATCAGGAACGCGACCTCGTTCCTGAACCATCCCGCCCGAGAGACTTCATGTCCATCTTGTCGAACCTGCCCGCCGCCACGGCGCAAACCCTGGACGGCATGCTGGAGGATTTCGCCCGCAAGCACCACATCCCCGGCCTGATGTTCGGCCTGGTCGCCGGCGGCGCGCTCATCTGGAGCAAGGCCATCGGCCTCGCCGATCGGGAAGGGCGGCGCCCCGTCACCGTGGACACGCGCTTCCGCATCGCCTCGATGACCAAGAACACGACCGCGCTCGCCATCCTGATGCTGCGCGACGCGGGCAAGGTGGCGCTGGATGCACCGGCCGCGACCTATGTGCCGGAACTGGCGAAGCTGCCCCTGCCCACCGCCGACAGCGCGCCCATCACGCTGCGCGACCTGCTCACGCATTCGGCCGGCCTGGTCACTGACGATCCGTGGGGCGACCGGCAGCTCGGCATCGCGCCGGCGGATTTCACGCGGATGCTGCGGGACGGCGCCTTGTTCGCGCGGCCGCCGCGGATCGCCTTCGAATACAGCAATCTCGGCTATGCGATCCTCGGCCGGGTCATCACCAACGTGACCGGCCGGCGCTACCAGGATTTCATCGGTGAGAGCATCCTGCGGCCGCTCGGCATGCAGGCGACCGGCTTCGACTTCCACGCGGCACCGGAAGCGGAGCGCGCGACCGGCTATCGCTGGGCGCACGAATCCTGGTCGCCGGAGCAGGCCGAAACGGACGGCGAGTTCGGCGCCATGGGCGGGCTGCTGACCAGCGCCGCGGATTATGCGCGCTATGTGGCTTTCCTGCTCTCCGCCTGGCCGCCGCGCGACACGGCCGAGACCGGCCCGGCAAAGCGCGCCACAGTGCGCGAGCTGGGCGCCGCGCACAGCTTCCCGCTGGCGGCGACCACGCGAGAAGCGGGCGGCAAGACGCTCTCGATCGCCAGCGCCTACGGCTACGGCATGGTGAGCTCGCTGGACCCGGCGCTGGGGCGCACGATCCACCATCGCGGCGGCCTGCCCGGCTATGGCTCGCATTTCGTGATCTCGCCCGACACCGGCATCGGCCTCTTCACCTTCGCCAACGTGACCTATGCCGAGGCGAACGACGCCAATCTGCAGGCGGCGCTGGTGCTGCACGAAGCCGATTTGTGGAAACCGCGCGTGCCAGCAGTCTCGCCGGCCCTCGCGGCCGCTGTCGATTTCGCTGTCCGCGCCTATGCCACCGGCAAGATCGACGAAAGCTCGCCGCTGCTGGCGGTGAACCTGCTCCCCGACGAGCCCGCCGCCGACCGCAACGCCAAGCTCGCGGCGCTGAAGGCAAAGCTCGGCGAGGTCACGCAGACGCGCATCGAGGCGCAGCATGATCTGGCCGGCCGCTTCACCGCGACCTGTGCCAAGGGAACGCTGAGCGGCACGATCACGCTGACGCCGGGGCCACGGCCGGGGATTCAGACCCTGGAATTCGAGAAGACGGCCTGAGCTTCCCTGGCCTCTGAGCCTTCCGCGCGGGCGCGCAATCGCCTACAGTCGGGGTATGAGCAAATCCTATACCCGCATCGAGGTCCGCCCGATGGCCGGCGCGCTGGGCGCCGACATTCACGGCGTGGACCTCGCCCAGCCGCTCGACGACGCGACCTTCGCGGAGATCGAGCGTGCCTTCTTTCAATATCTGGTGCTGTTCTTCCATGAGCAGCGCTTGACGCCGGAGCAGCATCTCGCCTTCTCGCGCCGGTTCGGGCCGCTCAGCCGCTCCCCCTACATCAAGCACATGGAGGAGTATCCGGACATCATTGCCGTGCTGAAGGAGGCGGACGAGCAGAAGGTCAGCACCTTCGGCAATGCCTGGCACTCGGATTTCAGCTTCCTGGAGGAGCCGCCGATGGGCTCCGTCCTCTATGCGCGCGAGGTCCCGGCCTATGGCGGCGACACCTTGTTCGCCAACATGTACGACGCCTATGACGCGCTGTCCGAAGGCATGCGGCGGATGCTCGACGGCCTCAACGCGATCCACACCGGCAAGCCCTACGGCGTCGGCGGCGTGTCGCCCGACATCAAGGTCTCGCGCTCCATCGGCATCGAGCGCAACCGGCCGGAGGCCGACCGCGAAGTGGCGCATCCGGTCGCGCGCGTACACCCGGCGACGGGCCGCAAGGCGCTGTTCGTGAATTCGATCTATACCACGCGCTTCGAGGGCATGACCGAGGCCGAGAGCCGTCCGCTGCTCGATTTCCTCTTCGCCCACGCGATCCGGCCCGAATTCACCTGCCGCCTGCGCTGGCGCACCAACGATCTGGCGATGTGGGACAATCGCTGCGCCATGCATTACGCGGTCAACGACTATGACGGCAGCCGCCGGCTCATGCACCGCACCACCATCAAGGGCGAGCGGCCGATCTCCCCAGCGGCGGCGACCGCCAAGGCAAGCGAGCTGCGAAGGGCGTAGCGGCGGCGCCAAAGCCGAGGGCGCTGGCCCGTCTCACATCGGCGGCATCTTCTCGAATGTCGTCAGCGCCGGATCGAGCTGGTCCCAGGCATAACCGCGAACGGCGTAGGTCACCGCCTGCGGCTGGAAGCGGCTGGGATCGTCCAGGCTGGCGGCGTGGATGGTGAAAAAATCGGGCGCGGCGGGATAGGTTTGATAAACCGGCGACCCGCAGGTGGGACAGAAGCTGCGGGTCTTGGTCTTGCCGCTGTCGGCCTTCATATCCCACTGCGTCGCCTTGCCGCTCAGCGTCACGGCGGCGCGTCCGGCGAAGGTCATGTAGGAGCCATGGCCGGTGCCGCTCTTGTGCTGGCAATCGCGGCATTGGCAGTGGTTGGAGAAGATCGGCTCGGCGGCGATCTCGTAGCGCACGGCGCCGCACGCGCAGCCGCCGGTATAGGGCTTGCTCATCTCTTCTCTCCTGATGAAACGGATTGGACGGTAGGATTCAGTCCTGCGCGCCGGCGATTTCGCCGAGTTTCGGCACCACTTTCTTCCAGCCCTCGCCCATGGTCCGCAGCGCGGACTCGTTGCGCGGCATGACGAAGCCGGAATGGACCAGGCGCACGCGGGTGCCCACGCCGACCTTGGTCAAAGTCCAGGTGACGATGGTGTCGAGCGGCGCGCCATAGCCGACATTGTCCGGGTGCCCGCCCTTCCAGCTATAGACGAAGCGCTGGTGCGGCACGACTTCCAGCACCTCGCAATGGATCACGCCGTCCCACGCGCCGCCCGGCTTGGTCTGATAGGTGAAGCGGTTGCCCTTCACGGCTTCGAAGCCGGTCGGCGCCATCAGCCAGCGCGCCATCAGCGCGCCGTCGGTCAGCGTTCTCCAGATCGTTTCCGGCGCATGGGGAAAGACTTCATCGACCACGATGTCCTGCGTGGCGGTCTGCTGGTTGGCCTGCTGCGCGGCGGCATCGCTCATGGATCGATCTCCTTCAACAGGCTGCGCAGATCGGCGAAGCGTTCGCGCCAGAACCGGTCGTAATGGCTCATCCAATCGACCAGCGGCGCGAGGCCGTCTGGCTCCGCGCGGTAATAGACGTTGCGCCCCTCCGGCCGCTCGACCACGAGCCCCGCCTGCTTCAGCGATTTCAGGTGCTGCGAGATCGCCCCCTGCGTCACCCCGCTGCCGCGCGTCAGCTCGACAACGGTGATCTCCTCCGCGCGCGCGATGCGCTCGAACACGGCGCGGCGCGTGGGATCGGCGAGCGCGCGCAGGATGGGGGTGATGGGAGCGGCTTCAAGCATGTCGAATGATTAGCTGATGCTAATGCATTAGTCAATACTAATCTTACGGGACGGCCGGCCGTTCCCAGGATATCAAGCGGGGAGGATTCGGGCCTGACTCCCACGCGATCGTTCCCGGAGGCTTCGAGGTATAGTCGCGGACCGCGCGGTTGATGCCGCACGTTGTTGATGATGCGGGTGGCGAGGCGGCAGAGCAGACGATGATTCAAGACTGGGACGACGCCTATACCAACGGCGCCTATATCGCGGACGGCGCCGCATACCCCGCCAAATGGGCGAAGCTGGCGCAGGAATTCCGCGCCGGGATGCTGGCGGCGGGTCGCGCCGAGCTCGATCTGCGCTACGGACCGGAAGCGCGCGCGACGCTCGACCTCTTCCATCCCACGGGCTCACCCAGGGGCCTCGCCGTCTTCGTGCATGGCGGCTACTGGATGCGGTTCGAC
Source organism: Dongiaceae bacterium (assembly GCA_035549815.1). Taxonomy (GTDB): domain Bacteria; phylum Pseudomonadota; class Alphaproteobacteria; order Dongiales; family Dongiaceae; genus Dongia_A. The sequence continues at coordinate 85 of DASZQC010000505.1, read as the reverse complement.
AAATCCTCCTGGTCGCATCTCGCCGCCGGCGCGCTGGCGCGCGGCTGGTCGGTCTGCCTGCCGAGCTACACCCTGGCGCCCGAGG
>DASZQC010000504.1:0-5067 GCA_035549815.1 Dongiaceae bacterium | reverse complement strand
TCGCACGATGCCGTTCCAGACCGTCTCGCCGAAGCTCCAAGGCGAAGCCCCCAAGCTCAAGATCACCGAGGTCGAATGCCATGTCCTGCTGGCGCCGGACTACGATGCCAGCTTCACCTCCTCGGCGCAGGACAGCCTGATCGTGGTGATCCGCACCGACGGCGGCGTCAGCGGCGTCGGCGAATGCGACGCCAATCCCTGGATGGCCAAGGCCTGCATCGAGGCGCCGGGCACGCATACGATGGGGCTCTGCATCAAGGAGATGCTGATCGGGCAGGACCCGTTCAGGATCGGCGATCTCTGGAAGAAGCTCTATCTCGGCACGGCGATGAACGGCCGGCGCGGCATGGTGATCCATGCGATGAGCGCCATCGACATGGCGCTCTGGGATCTCTGCGGCAAGGCCGTCGGCAAGCCGGTCCACGCGCTGCTGGGCGGCGCCACCCGCTCGTACATCACGCCCTACGCCTCCCTGCAGCCGGCCGGCGGCAGGTTCGAGGAATACCGCGACGCGCTCTGCGCCTCGGCGGAGAAGGCCAAGGCCCTGGGCTTCAAGGCCGTGAAGACCGAGATCACTATGAACGGGCCCTACGCCCATGGCGGCATGCGCGAAAGCTTCCCGCGCCACACCGAGGTCCTGAAGGCGGTCCGCCGGACCATCGGCCCCGACATCACGCTGATGGTGGACGTGCAGTATCTCTGGGAGGACGCCAAGACCTGCCTGGAGACGATCAGGGACTGGGGCGAGTACGACATCTACTTCCTGGAGACGCCGCTCTGGTCCGACAACACCAGGGACATGGCGAAGCTGGTCGCCGAGGCGCCGATGAAGATCGCGTTCGGCGAATGGCTGGCGACGCGCTTCGAGTTCGAGGAGCTGCTGGACATCGGCAAGGTGCAGGTGGCGCAGCCCGACGTCGGGCGTGTCGGCGGCATCGGCGAGGCCAAGATCGTCTGCGACATGGCCAAGGCGCGCGGCCGCACCATCGTGCCGCATTGCTGGAAGACCGGTATTTCGATCTCCGGCACCGCGCATCTGGCCTTCGTCACCAACCATTGCGCCTTCATCGAGTATCTGCCGCCGCAGCTCTGCCATGAGCGCCTGCGCCGCGAGCTGGCGCAGGAGGAGCTGGTGTTCCGCCCCGACGGCACCATCCCACTGCCCACCAGGCCCGGCCTCGGCGTCGAGGTCGATTGGGACGTGGTGAAGCGCTATAAGGTCGCCTGAACGCAAGGAGGACCGCCATGAGCAAACAAGAAGGCCAGAGACTGAATGGCCGCGTCGCGGTGGTGACCGGCGGCGCCCAGGGAATCGGTTTCGGCATCGCCAGCCGGCTGGCGGCCGAAGGCGCAATCCTGGTCATCGCCGACATCAAGGACAAGACCGCCCAGGAAGCCGCCAAGCGCATCCAGGATGCCGGCGGCACGGCGAGCGCCTGCGCCGTCGACATCGGCGACGATGCCAAGGTCGCCGCGCTGGCCGCCTATGTGGAAAAGACCCACGGCCGTTGCGACATCCTGGTCAACAACGCCGCCATCTCGGACGGCACGCCGACCGAGAAGCTGACCATGACGCGCTATCACGAGGTGATCCGCGTCAACCAGGACGGCGCCGTGCGGATGTGCCTGACCTTCCTGCCGCTCTTGAAGAAAGCGAAGTCGGGCGGGCGCATCCTCAACATCGCCTCGATCATGGGCATCCGCGGCTGGCCGGATTCGGTGCCGTATTCCACCGCCAAGGGCGCCATCGTGAACTTCACCCGCGCGCTCTCCGCCGATCTGTCGCCGCATGGCATCATGGTCAATGCCCTGGCGCCGGGTTTCGTCAACACGCCGATGTCGATCCAGCCCGACGGCAGCCACGAATACGACGCCGACTGGTTCCGCGACATCTACGTGAAATACGGCCGCATCCCCATGCGCCGCTTCGCCGAACCGGAGGACATGGCCGGCCCCGCCTATTTCCTCTGCTCCGACGACGCCCGCTACGTCACCGGCCAGATCCTGCTGGTGGATGGCGGCGCCTCGGCGACGTTCTGAAAAGCGAAAGCCCCCGCCGGCCGGAGCCGACGGAGGCCTCGACAGAAATCCGGCTAGCGGGCCTGGACCTTCTCCAGGAAGGTCTCAACCGACTGCCGCAGATGGGTCTGCTCGCGCAGCATCTCGTTGACCGCCTCGGCCACGTCGTTGGCCGCCGAGCCGGTGCGCTGGCTGGCCTCCGCCACGCCGGCGATGGTGCTGGTCACTTCCTGCGTGCCATGCGCCGCCTGCTGGACGGAGCTGGCGATCTCGCCGGTGGCGGCACCCTGCTCCTCGACCGCCGCGGCAATGGCCGTGGCGCCTTCGCTGATCGTGCTGATGGCGCCGGTGATCTCCCGGATCGCCGAGACCGCCTGGCCGGTCGTGGCCTGGATCTCGGTGACGAGGTCGGAGATCTCCTGCGTCGCCTTCGAGGTCTGGCCGGCGAGGTTCTTCACCTCTGAGGCGACGACGGCAAAACCCTTGCCGGCATCACCCGCCCTGGCCGCCTCAATGGTGGCGTTGAGGGCCAGCAGATTGGTCTGCGCCGCGATCTCGGAGATCAGGCCCAGCACATCGCCGATGCGCTGCGCCGACTTCTGCAGCGCGTCGAAGGTCTTGTTGGTTTCCTCCGCCTTGTTGACCGCTGCGCGCGAGCCGTCGGCGCTGGCCGACACGCGCTGCGAGATTTCCGCGATCGACGCCGACAGTTCCTCGGTCGCCGCCGCGACGGTCTGCACGTTGCTGGCGGCCTGGTTCGCCGCGGCCGCCACGGCCTGGGTCTGGCTGTTGGAATTCTCCGCCGTGTCGCGCATGGCGGCAGCCGTCTTGCGCAGGCCGTCGGTCGATTCGCCGATGGTCACCAGGGACTGCTTCACCTGCCTGTCGAAAACCTGGCAAAGCTCCTGCAACAGGCGCGCCTTCTCCAGCTCGCCCGCCTGGCGATCCTTCGCCTCACGCTCCAGGCGCTCGGCTTCCTGGGCGCTGAGCCGCAAGCTTTCCAAGGCATCCGACAGCTTGCCGAGCTCATCGGGATGCTTCGGGGCCGGCACCGGCTCCACGAAGTTCCGGTTGGTCAGCCGCTCCACCGCGCTCATCAGCACCTGGACCGGGCGAGAGAAACGACGCAGGACGACCGTGATTCCGATGAACGCGATCGCCAACACGCCGGCAAGGCAGGCCAAGGCGATAATGAGGGTCGTCATCGCCGCACCCTTCTTTTCCGCGACGTGCTGGGCGGCCGCGTCGAAGGCCGCGTAGCTGATGGCCAGGGTCGCGTTGAAGGGGCCGTTGCAAAGATCGCTGAAGGCCTTGCCTTCCATCGCCGGGGTACCGCTGCCGTCGAGCTTGGAGGCGATGTCGTTCAGCTTCGCCTGGGTGTCGGCGATCTGGCCGCGGGCGGTTTCGATCGCCTGCGTGATGGCCGGCAGCGTGCCCGGCGCCGCGAGCAATTCGTCGAGGACGTTGAATCCGCCCTGATACATGCCGATGCCGTACTGCCACTCGCCGTACTTGGCCTGGGACAGCGGCTCGTTCTTGGCGACCAGGGTGCGCAGCAGCGTGCATTGCGGGCCGTATTTGTCGCGGATCATCCAGCCCAGGCGCCGCACCTGCACCATCTCGGCCAGGAACGGATCCTGCAGGCGGACAATGTTGCCCATGACAGTCGACATGGCGACCAGCGCATCGATCGACTCATAGACCTTGGCGCGCCACTCCATGGTGGGCTCCAGGCTGCGCTCCGCCAGCGGCTTTGCCGCTTCGGCCGCCAGCACGCTTTCAAGGCCCTTCATATTCTTGATGCGCTTGTCGAGCTCGGCCAGCATCTGCTCCTTGCCGTCCAATTCGATGCCGTTGATCGCCGCCACCGTCTTGGCAACCGCCGCGTCGGCCTTGGCCACGACTTCGTCGATCCTCGCTTGCGGGCTCTCCTGGGTCTGGATCGCCGTTTGCGCCGGGCTGATCTGGCCGCGCACGTCGATCACCGAATCGAAGACGATCCGGTCGGTGATGACCGCCTCTTCGGCGCGCTGCGCGGCTGAAAAGTCCTGCCACGCCTCGAAGGCGAAGATCGACACGGCAGCCACCAGGCCGGTCAGGATGACGGTCTGCAGCGAGATCAGCAGACGGGAGATGGAACCGTGAAACATGGAATGAATCCCCTCAAAAATGCGCTCAAGCCCTGCGGACCTTTCGTACCGCTGAGGGCTTCACAGTGGAGCTAACAGGAAAACCTCACCAACTTGTTAAGCTGAGCTTTCCATCGGGGCGCTCTCTTCGCTTTTTGTTAAGCCCGCGCGGGCCGTCTTCAATTACAAAGCGCAGGCCCGACAGGGTCTGTGCGCCTGCGTTGACCGCGCCCGGGCCTATGCTAATCTGGGATTACGGAATTGTGGACATCATTCCGCTATTCTGGAAACCAAGGAAAGGCGGCGCCGGTACATGGCCTATGTAGAGATCAAGTCCCTGGTCAAGAAATTCGGCGACGTGGATGTCATCCGTAGCGTCGACCTGGACATCGAGAAAGAGGAGTTCACCGTCTTCGTCGGCCCGTCCGGCTGCGGCAAGACAACCTTGCTGCGCCTGATCGCCGGGCTGGAGGAAGCGGATTCAGGCAGTATCCACATCGACGGCCAGCGGGTCGACCAGTTGCCTCCGGCCAAGCGTGGCATCGCCATGGTGTTCCAGAATTATGCGCTCTATCCGCATATGTCGGTGTTCGAGAACCTGTCCTTTGGCCTGCGCATCTCCAAGTTCGAGGACAAGGTGATCAAGCAGCGGGTCGAAGGCGCCGCGCGCATCCTGCAGATCGCGGAGCTGTTGCAGCGTAAGCCGCGCGCCTTGTCCGGCGGGCAGCGCCAGCGCGTGGCGATCGGCCGCGCCATCGTGCGCGATCCCAAGGTGTTCCTGTTCGACGAGCCGCTCTCCAATCTCGACGCCAAGCTGCGGGTGCAGATGCGCGTCGAGCTGACCGGGCTGCAGCGCGAGCTGAAGGCGACCATGATCTATGTCACCCACGACCAGGTGGAGGCGATGACCATGGCGGAC
>DASZQC010000503.1:0-6085 GCA_035549815.1 Dongiaceae bacterium | reverse complement strand
ATACGCCGTATAGGTCGCACCACCCGTCTCGGCCAGAACCTTCGTGATCGCAGCCGTCAACGACGTCTTGCCATGATCAACGTGGCCAATCGTTCCAACATTGCAGTGCGGCTTGTTCCGCTCAAACTTCGCCTTCGCCATTTTTCTTCAGTCCTGTGACCAGATCGGTTGCTTCTCTTCGATCCTTCGATCGCTGCCTGTGGGTCCCGTGCGGACCCCGGCCGTCTCATGCTCTTTCGTCCCTGCCGTCGAAACATCCGACGGTCGAATTCTGGAGCGGGTGACGGGAATCGAACCCGCGTAGCCAGCTTGGAAGGCTGGAGCTCTACCATTGAGCTACACCCGCCGATTCACCCACCCGCGCCGCGAATTAAGTCGCATGGTGGAGGGGGTAGGATTCGAACCTACGTAGGCCGAAGCCAGCAGGTTTACAGCCTGCCCCCTTTAGCCACTCGGGCACCCCTCCGGGCTCCCATCGACTCCGCCCGCAGCGGAAGTGCGCAATATGGGCATTTACCTTTCGGTGTCAATTTGAAAACACACGAAAAACTCCGTTCCCGCCGATTTCGTTTCCGGCGGGAAGGGAGTTGTGGCAATACCCAATTTCAACCGGATACTAGGGTCCAAGATGTCAAAGCGCAAGTCGCCCATCCGCAACCGTCCGCCGAAGCCCAGCAAGTCGCGGGATTTCTCGCAAAATCAGGGCGGTAAAGGCCGTTCCGAATCTGGCGCGAAAGGTCCGCGTCCGGGCGACGCGACATCCTGGCGCGGCAAGGGTTCGGAAGGCCGCAGCCGGTCCGCTTCCCCGCACGGCTCGAAGGGGCATTTCCGGGACCAGGGCCCTGGCAGCGGCCGCGGCGAGTTTCGAGGAGAAGCGCGGGGTGAATCCCGCCGTGAATCCAGGGGTGAATTCCGGGGCCAGCCTCGTGGTCATGCGGGCGGCCGCGAGCAGCCCGGCGGACCTTATTGGCTCTATGGCCACCATGCAGTGACGGCGGCGCTGGGCAATCCCGAGCGCAAGCTGCTGCGCCTCGCCCGCACCGGCGCCGACATCGAGCCCGGCGAGGTCGAGGGCGGCAGCGGCGACTGGCCGGACTGGGAGCAGGTGCCGCGCGACATCCTGGAAAGCTGGCTGCCGGCGGGCGCCGTCCATCAGGGCATCGCCGCCAAGGTCCATCCCCTGCCCGAGCGTGGCATCGAGGATGTGGTGGAGCTTGCCGCCGACCAGGAGCAGGCCGTGGTCATGATCCTGGACCAAGTCACCGATCCGCAGAATGTCGGCGCCATCCTGCGCTCCGCCGCTGCGTTCGGCGCGATCGCGGTGGTGCTGACCGAGCGCCACGCGGCGCCGGAATCCGGCTCGCTCGCCAAGGCGGCCTCGGGCGCGCTGGAACATGTGCCCCTGGTCCGGGTTGCCAACCTCGCCCGCGCGCTGGAGACCTTGAAGAAGGGCGGCTTCTGGATCGCCGGCCTCGCCGCCGAGGCGGAGCGGACGTTGGCCGGGGCCAAGCTGAAGGGCAAGGTCGGGCTGGCGCTGGGGGCCGAAGGGCCGGGCCTGCGCCGGCTGACCCGCGAACATTGCGATCTACTGGTGCGCCTGCCGACCGGCGGGCCCATCGATCACCTCAATGTGTCGAATGCCGCGGCGGTGTCGCTGTATGAGTTGGTACGCGACGGCGGGGCGGACGATTCCGAAGATTGATGCTCCGTGGGAATGCCGTCAAAGTGAATGAATATTGGATGTGAGGATTCGCGTGATGGCATCGATCCTGGTTTCGACGGCGCGCCTATTGGCCGCGGCTTCCATCCTGTTGGGCGCCACGCCCGCCATGGCCCAGGAGCAGCTCACCGATCAGCAATCGGCCGAGAAATATTTCGACCGGCTGGATCAGCGGAAGCAGGGTTTCTTCACCGTCGCCGACATGCAGCGCATCGAGGGCAAGGTCTTCGTCCGCACCGACGACAACAAGGACGGCCAGCTCACGCTATCGGAATATAATTACGGCATTCCCGACGATCGGCAGGATGTGATCGACCGCTTCACCAAGCGCTTCCGCCTGGCCGACGCCGACACCAACGGCCGCGTGACGATGGAAGAATACATGCAGTTCTGCGCCAACGTGGTGGCCGCCGCCGACACCAACCAGGACGGCATGGTAACCAAGGAAGAGTTCGTCGCCGCGAGCGTGGGTGCGGGAACGGAGTAGCCCCCTCATCTCTCCCGTCACGGTCGGACTTGTTCCGACCATCCACGACTTTAGATCTGCGGGACCTTGCTGTTGCCGGAAAACTCGTGGATGGTCGCGCCACGCGCGACCATGACGGCGTGAATGAATCGACTGGCGATGCACTCCCCTTCAAAGCTCCGCTCCATCACCCTCCTCACCCTCGCCGAAGTCGCCGGCATGAGTCTGTGGTTCGCGACCGCGGCGGCGTTGCCGGACATGGTGCGCGAGGTGGCGATCAGCCCGGCGCGGCAGGCGTTGATGTCGAGCGGCGTGCAGCTTGGCTTCGTGATCGGCGCGCTGTCGGTGGCAACGAGCGGATTGGCGGATCGCTTCGATCCCCGCCGCGTCTTTTCGCTGTGCGCGATCCTGGCGGCGCTCGCCAACCTGGGGCTGCTCGTCACCATCCCCGGCGGCAATGTCGCCATCCTGCTGCGCGTCATCACCGGCGCGCTACTGGCCGGCGTCTATCCGGTCGGCATGAAGGTCGCCGTCGGCTGGGGCACCAAGGATCGCGGGCTGCTGGTGGGGTTGCTGGTCGGTGCGCTGACGCTCGGCTCCGCGCTGCCGCATCTGACCGCCTATCTCGGCGGCGCGGAGTGGCGCGGCGTCATTGTCGCGACCTCCGTGCTGGCATTTGTCGCGGGTCTGCTGGTGCTGCCCTGCGGCCTCGGCCCGCATCACGCGCGGGCACCGCGCTTCAACATGCGCGCGGTGCGCCTGGCCTGGGGCGACCGGCGCATCCGCCTCACCTATCTCGGCTATTTCGGCCATATGTGGGAGCTCTACGCCATGTGGGCGTGGATCGGCGTTGCTGCCGCCGTCTCCTATGGCGCGTCGATCGAAGGCGAAGCGGCGACACGCCTTGCCAAGCTCACTGCCTTTTTCGCCATCGCGCTGGGTGGCCTGGCTTGCGTGCCGGCGGGCGCCATCGCCGACCGCATCGGCAAGGCGCAGGTCACCATCATCGCCATGGCGGTCAGTGGCAGCGCGGCCATCGCCACCGCGCTCAGCTTTGGCGGGCCGATCTGGCTGACCCTGCTGCTGATCATCGTCTGGGGAATCTTCGTGATCCCGGATTCGGCGCAATTCTCGGCACTGGTCGCCGATGCATCGCCGCCGGACATGGCCGGCAGCCTCATGACCTTGCAGACCGCGCTGGGCTTCGCGCTGACCGCCGTCACGGTGCAGGTGACCCCGCTGCTGGCGGCACAGCTCGGCTGGCCTGCGGTGCTGGCAGGCCTGGCGCTCGGCCCGGCGGCAGGGATCGCAGCGATGTGGTGGTTGCTGCGCGCGCGGAGAGCGCCGGCTTAGGCGGGAGTCTTGCCGGGGCTTGGCTTGGGCGTGCTCTGCGGCTGTTCCTGCCAGAGCTTGTGCACCCGCAGATCCTGGTCCAGGACTTCCATCGCGCTCTCGAAGGTGATGCCGGCATCCGCAGCCGCATGCGGCACGACCAGGGCGACTTCGCGCGGCTCGTTCGCCTTGGCTTCGCTCTTCTTCGTCTTGGACTCTGGCGTGGTATCGCGAGTCATCTATCAGCCCTCTTCTCCGACGTATGCTAACAATGATTCTGCGCCGGTTCACGTTTCATCTAGGGCTACGACGATCAAGCCGCTGTGAAGGGGGCCATAGGCCTTCTGTGAAGCGGTCATTGAACTCAGCAGTTGGGTCGCCGCCGCCCGGCTTGCCAGGGTCCCGGGCGGCGGCCCCCCAAACGCAATCCCCCGGCTGCGCTTCCGGAAGATGCGCGCGAGCGGTGAGGAATCAGCGGCGATGCTGGCTGATGGTGCGGCGCACCTTGCCCTGTGTCTCGACCTGGTCGATGACCTTGGCCAGATCCTGGGCGAAGCGCTTCGGCTCTTCCCATTGCAGGCTGTGGCCGGCACCGGCATAGAGCCGGAGCTCGCCACCGGTCGCCGCCGCGATGGCGTGCTGGTCGCGCAGGGTCGACAGGCCGTCCCGGTCGCCCCAGAAGATGGTCGTCGGCGCCGTGATGCGGCGCAGCTCGTCGAAATGGTCGATGCGCGTCAGCTCCTGCAGCGCGCCGTGCCAGACGTGGCCCGGCACCTTGCGGCTTTCGGCGATGATCGCGTCAAGGAATTCAGCGGGCACCGGCTGGGCCAGCGTGCTCTCCTGAAATTCGCGGACGAGAGCGGCATCGACCTCGTCCCCCATCTCGTCCAGGGCGGCGAGCAGCTCTGCCAGGTCCGCGCGGCCGACCAGGTTGCGGAAGGTGCCGATCAGGGTCAGGCTGCGCACGCGCTCCGGATGGTCGAGCGCCAGATATTCCGCGACATAGCTGCCCATGGAATGGCCGACGATGTGAGCGGAGGCGACCCCGAGCTTGATCATGAACTCGTTGAGATCGGCGGCGAGATCGCGCGGATGATAGTTGCCGTAGGAGCGGTCGGACTCACCATAGCCGCGCAGCGATGGCGCGATCACGCGCAACTGCTCCGGCAGATACGCCATTACGCCGGCATAGGAGAACCAGGAATCCGGGTAGCCGTGCACCAGGATGACCGGTGTCCCGTCCGCCGCCCCCTGCTCCACATAGTGCAGGGTGACGGCGTTGGGCAGGCGAATGAACTTCTCAATGAAGGTGATCGGTAATGACATCGCTGGAAATGCCCCCTCGGCTCTGGTTCAATATCTTGTCCTATCGAGCGGTTGCCGCCGGCTGCCTCATCTGACGGGTCCCGCCGGCAACGTGCCGCGATCTCGATGTAGCTAGGCCGGCCCGGCGATGCTGTGACCTGCGCCACAAGCAGCCGCCGATGTGGCGGGCCGGTCATTTATTACCGCCAGACGATCAAGATCACGGTTTCGTGAGCATGTGCAAATAAGTCGCAGTTGCATGACCTGGGCGGCCTCCCTATATGCTTTTTGGGGAATTCAACCGCTATGACAAAACCGCTGTGGAGGCCGATCATGCGCATGTCCCGTCGATCCCTTTTGCGCAACTCGATGATGGTCGCCTCCGGCGCCGTTATCAGCGCGCCATTCATCCGGAGCGCCCGCGCCGACGGAGAAGTGAACATCTATTCCGCCCGCCACTATCCGGCGGACGAGCAGTTGTTCTCGCTGTTCACCCAGGAAACCGGCATCGCGGTCAACCAGATCAAGGGCACCGGCGCGGAGCTGATGGAGCGCATCAAGCTCGAGGGCGAGGAATCGCCCTGCGACGTGTTCGTGACGGTGGATGCCGGCAATCTGTGGCTGGCGCAGGACCAGGGGATCTATCAGTCGATCTCCTCACCGGAGCTCGAGAAGCATATCCCGGCCAATCTGCGCGAGCCGTCGGGACTGTGGTACTCCTTCTCCAAGCGAGCCCGCATCTTCGTCTACGACACCAACAAGGTGAAAGCCGAAGACATGTCCACCTACGAGGATCTCGCCAGCGAGAAATGGAAGGGCCGCGTCCTGATCCGTTCCTCGAACAACATCTACAACCAGTCGCTGGTCGCCTCGATCATCCACAATGATGGCGTCGAGAAGGCGGAAGCCTGGTGCAAAGGCATCGTCGCCAATATGGCGCGGCCGCCCAAGGGCGGCGACATCGATCAGATCAATGCGCTCGTCGCCGGCGAAGGCGACATCGCCGTTTCCAACACCTATTATTTCGCGCGCCTGCTCTCCGGTGACGACGACGCGCTGAAGGCCAAGCTCGCCAGTTGCAAAGTCTTCTTCCCGAACCAGAATGACCGCGGCACGCATGTGAATGTGTCCGGTGCCGGCGTCGCGGCGAACGCGCCGAACAAGGACAATGCGATCAAGTTCCTCGAATTCATGATCTCGCCGGAAGCGCAGGCGATCTTCGCCGGCGCCAACTACGAGTATCCCGTGCGCGACGGCGCCGA
>DASZQC010000502.1:0-3401 GCA_035549815.1 Dongiaceae bacterium | reverse complement strand
GTTTCACCGCCCGAGATGACGACCGCCGGGGCGGGCAGGGGTTGGCCGTGCGCCGCGATCTGCCGGACGATTCCGGCATGGACCAGGGCGACATCGCGCGCCTCGCCCTCCAGGTCGCCGAGGACAATAGGGGTCAGGCCGGCGGCCCGCGCCACGTCCGCCGCCGCCTGCAAGGCCGCTTGCGGCGTGCCGACGATGTGAGTCTCACAGCGCGCCAGTCGCCGGTCGGCGGGCTTCGGCGTCTCGCAATCCGGGGAGTTCAGGTGCCGCACCACGGAATCCGGCGCGGCGATGCCGTACTTCCGGATGACCGCCAGTGCATCCTGCCGGGTGGAGGGATCGGCCACGGTCGGGCCCGATCCGATCACCGACGGGTCGTCGCCCGGCACGTCGGAGATCAGCAGCGTCACGACTCGCGCCGGATAGGCGGCGGCGGCCAGCCGCCCGCCCTTGATGGCGCTCAGGTGTTTGCGCACGCAATTCATCTCGGAAATGTTGGCGCCGGATTTCAGCAGCGCCTTGTTGACCGCCTGCTTGTCGGCCAGGGTCAGCCCATCGCCCGGGATCGCCAGCAATGCCGATGCGCCGCCGGAGACGAGACACAGAACCAGATCGTCTTCGGTCAGCTCCTGCTGGGCGAGGCTGAGAATGCGCCGTGCCGCCTGCTGCCCGGCGGCGTCCGGCACGGGATGTGCCGCCTCCACCACCTCGATCCGCTTGCAGGGCAAGGCGTGGCCATAGCGGGTCACCACCAGCCCCGACAGATCGCCCTGCCAGCGATCCTCTACCGCCTTCGCCATCGCCGCCGCGGCCTTGCCGGCGCCCAGCACGATGGTTCGACCCTTGGGCGGGACGGGCAGGTGGCCGGCCAGGATCTTCAGCGGATCGACCGCCCCGATGGCGGCGGCAAACAGGCGCTTCAGCAGGTCGCGGTCGTCGGTCAAGGCGTCCCCCGGGGTCGGACCGAAATGGTCCAGGTTGGCCGCACTCTATGGAGCGTTGCCGACCGGTCAAGTCGCGCCAGCGACGGGTTCAGGCGGCAGGGCGTCCTGGATCGGATATTTCGCCCGGATATTTGGAGCCGGATATCCGCACCGGTTCGACAAGCGGGGCGGCTTCTTCTATGCTGCCCGCCATATCGCCGCCATTCTTGCCCAATGCAGGACGCACAATTCCCCGCCAACACTGAAAGCTTGCTCGGCCCGGACGATCCGGCGCCGTTCTCCGTGTTCAATGAGAACGGCAAGGCCAACCTGCTGCTATTCTGCGACCATGCGGGACGGGCCTTTCCGGCCAAGCTCGGCACGCTGGGGCTGGGGCCGCGGGAACTGGACCAGCACATCGCCTGGGACATCGGCATCGCCGGATTGGGCAGGCGCCTCAGCTTGTCGCTCGATGCGCCGTTCTACATGACCGCCTATTCGCGGCTGGTGATCGATTGCAACCGGCGGCTTCACGATCCGACCTCGATCCCGCAGGAAAGCGACCGCACGCCGATCCCCGGCAATCGCGGCCTGTCGCAGGAGGATCGCCGGCGGCGCCAGGAGGAAATCTTCACGCCCTATCACATGGCGCTGGAAACCGATTTGCAGCAGCGGCTGGAAAGCGGCGCCGTGCCGGTCGTCGTGTCGCTGCATTCCTTCACGCCGGTGATGAACGGGTTCCAGCGCCCCTGGCATGTCGGCATCCTGTGGAACCGCGATGCGCGCCTGCCGGTGCCGCTGATGCGGCGGCTGGCGATGGAGCCGGACCTGATCGTCGGCGACAACGAGCCCTATTCCGGGCGCGATGGGCACGGTTACTCGATCAAGGCCCATGCGGAGCGCAAGGGCCTCGCGCACGCTCTGTTCGAGATCCGCCAGGACCTGATCGCGGAAGAGAGCGGGCAGGCGCGCTGGGCCGACATCCTGCATCGCGTGCTCACGGACGTGCTGAACACGCCCGGCCTGCACGAGATCCGGATGGGCGAGGGCGCGGCATGATGCGGGAGCCCGCCTTCACCCTCGGCATCGAAGAAGAATATCTGCTGGTCGATCGCGAGACGCGCGACCTGGCCAGCAACCCGCCGCCGGAATTGTTCGAGGCCGCGAAGGCCGCGCTGGGTGATCGCGTCTCGCCGGAGTTCCTGCGCGCCCAGATCGAGGTCGGAACCGGCATCTGCGCCACGCTCGGCGAGGCGCGCACGCAGTTGCGGCGGTTCCGCACGACTTTGGGCGAGATGGCGGGGCGCTACAACCTGGCGCCGATCGCCGCCTCGACCCATCCCTTCGCCGACTGGACGCGGCAGATCCACACCGACCGCGAGCGCTACAATGTCCTGGCGCGCGACCTCCAGGCGCTGGGCCGGCGGCTGATGATCTGCGGCATGCATGTGCATGTCGGGCTGGAGGATCCCGAGCTGCGCATCGACCTGATGAGCCAGGCCTCGTATTTCCTGCCGCATCTTCTGGCGCTCTCGACCTCATCGCCCTTCTGGGCGGGGGAGGAGACCGGGCTCAAGAGCTATCGCCTGGCGGTGTTCGATGAATTGCCGCGCACCGGCCTGCCGGAAATTTTCGATTCCTGGGGCGAGTATGAGCGCCACCTGAAGGTGCTGATCAAGGCGGGCCTGATCGAGGATGGCAGCAAACTCTGGTGGGACCTGCGCCCCAGCGCGCGCTTTCCCACATTGGAATTGCGGATAACCGACGCCTGCACCTATCTGGAAGACACTTTGTGCCTGGCGGCCATGTTCCGCTGCATCCTGCGTATGCTCTATCGCCTGCGCCGCTCCAACCAGCGCTGGCGGCGCTATGCCGCGATGCTGATCGACGAGAATCGCTGGCGGGCGCAGCGCTACGGCATCGACGAGGGGCTGGTCGATTTCGGCAAGGGCGAGATCGTGCCGGTCCCCGGCCTGGTCGAGGAGATCATTGACCTGGTGACGCCCGATGCCCAATTCTTCGGCTGTGAGACGGAGTTGACCCATGCGCGCAGGATCATCGCGCGCGGCACCAGCGCCCATCGCCAGGTCGCCCTCTATCGCCGCGCCATCGATGACGGGATCGAGCATGACCTGGCCCTGCGCATGGTGGTGGACCAGTTGATGACCGAAACTTTGACGTTTGAGTGAGGCCGCATATGGATGACAAGACTCGCACCGAACTGGAAGCCGCCGCGTTCCGCCGCCTGGTGCAGCATCTGCGTGAACGCACCGATGTGCAGAACATCGACCTGATGAACCTGGCCGGCTTCTGCCGCAATTGCCTGTCGCGCTGGTATCGCGAAGCTTCCGAGGCCGCCGGCAAGCCGGTGACCGATCCGCAGGCGCGCGAGATCGTCTACGGCATGCCCTACGAGGAATGGAAGGCGAAGCACCAGAAGGAAGCCAACGCCGACCAGAAGAAGGCGTTTGCGGATAG
>DASZQC010000501.1:0-1786 GCA_035549815.1 Dongiaceae bacterium | reverse complement strand
GAGAGCAGCCCCAGGCTGATCAGCCCCAGCGACCAGACGAAGGCGATCCAGCCTGATGCCGCATCGGGATCGATCGCCCCGCCCCAGCCGAACAGCCCCAGCAGCGCCAGCATGAAATAGCCACCGCCGGACGCGCTGGTGAACAGGATGACGGAGAGAGCCGGGTGCATTTAGCGAGGCACCTTGCCGAACCCAACCAGGAAGAATCCCCCTCCCCCAAGTTGGGGGAGGGCTGGGGTGGGGGTCGTTCTTTCGGGCGATGATCGTGTCGCGCGGAAACGCCGTCGCCCCCGCCCTAACCCTCCCCCGGCTCGGGGGAGGGAATCGCACACTGGAGGAATGCACGAGAACATTGCACTCATCGCGACAGCACGCGATCCAGCCAGCGCAGCACCTTGTTGCCGGCGTCGGTCGGTTCCGGCAGGGGCTTGGCGGCCGCGCCGGCGCAGCCTTGCGTCTCGCGTCGGGGGCGCGGCGGCAAATATTTGTTGGTCGGCTTGTAGCCCAGCTCCGGCATCAAATCGTAGCCGCCGCGCTCCGCCACCAGCTTCGACACCGGCGAACCGGGATCGCCCAGATCGCCGAAATGCCGCGCGCCGACCGGGCAGGTGGAGACGCAGGCCGGCACCCGTTCCACCTCTTCCAGTTTCTCGTTGTAGATGCGGTCGATGCAGAGGGTGCATTTCTTCATCACGCCGACATCTTCGTCGAACTCGCGGGCGCCATAGGGGCAGGCCCAGGAGCAGAGCTTGCAGCCGATGCAGAGATCCTCGTTCACCAGCACGATGCCGTCCTCGCCGCGCTTGAAAGAAGCGCCGGTCGGGCAGACGGTGACACAGGCCGGCTCCGCGCAATGCAGGCAGGATTTCGGGAAATGCACCGTGCGGCCGGCGGCGCCGTCGCCCGCTTCGTAGGCGTGGATGCGGTTGAACCACACACCGCTTGGCGAATCGCCCCAGGCCTCGAAATCGGTCAGCGGCGCCATGTGGCCGCCGGTGTTCCATTCCTTGCAATTGACCGCGCAGGCGTGACAGCCGACGCAGATGTCGAGGTCGATGACCAGGCCGAGGCGGCGCTGCGATGGGTTCTGCGGCAGCGCGGTCATGTTCGGCCCCGCTTGTCGCGCGCATCGCGGAAGCCTGCGCCATAGGCGAGTTCTTCCGGCGGCCGCGGCAATGGTGGCGTCAGCGCGGCGAAATGCGGCGCGGTCTCGCCCGCTTCGTCCGCGGCGCATTTCACCAACCGCACCTTCAGATCGTACCAGGCGGCCTGGCCGGTGACCGGGTCGATGTTGGCGTAGCGGTGTCCGTCCGGTTGGGCGGGCAGCAATTCCGAGATCACATGGTTGAGCAGGAAGCCCTTGGCGGATTCCGGCGCGTCGGGCGACAGGTTCCAGGCACCCGACCTTTTCCCGATCGCGTTCCAGGTCCAGACCGTGTCGGGATTGACGCCTTCCATCCGCTTCACTTCAGCCTTCACGCGGCCATGCGGGCTTTCGATCCACACCCAATCGCCGTCGGCCAGACCCATCTGTTCGCCGAGCTGCCGCGCGATGAACAAGGGATTGCGCGCCTGAATCTGGCGCAGCCAGGCATTCTGCGAGCCCCAGGAATGATACATGTGCATCGGGCGCTGGGTGATCGCATGCAAGGTGAAATCCGGCGCGGTTGTCGGCTGCTCGAGCGCGCCTTCCGATCCGTGCGGCGGATACCAGCAGGGTAGCGGATCGAAACCCACCTTGACCCGCGCGCGCTGATGCTCCGCCGGCTGGCGCGACCCATGGCCT
>DASZQC010000500.1:0-9109 GCA_035549815.1 Dongiaceae bacterium | reverse complement strand
TAGCTTTCCCGAGCCGCTCATCGGCAGTGACCAGTGTACTTCCGAGTGCCTCTGCGCACGCCAGATAAAGGCAATCGTATACTGGATGCTTGATCGATAACGCTATCTGTAGCGCGCGCTCGATAAGCGCGTCAGAAGATTGCAAAGTGAGTGGAAGATCACGAAGGGATTGAGCGATTTTTCGTGCTTGCTCCTCTCCAATTTCGCCTCGTATTACCTTTTTCCAGATTATATTGCCGACTTCTGCCAGAAGAAGGTCGGGGGCATATAAGCTTTCACTGCCTTTTAGAAGTTGACGTGCATAATCATGCAGCGGTTCGTCGATGAACCACTTGATGACGACGCTGGCATCGACCACTAAGCTCATCGGCGGCGATCTTCCCGGAGCAGTTGGGCGCTATCGGTTTGCGCGACTTTGGGTGTCATGGCGACGATGCGGTCGGCTTTGGTCAGGAAACGCTGCCGCCGTTCCTGCTCCTTGACGATTCCGGACAGCAGCTCTCGGAGCTCGGCCTCCAGAGAGCGATGATTGGCCTTCGCCCGCGCTTTCAGCTTGGTGACCACCTTGTCGTCCAAATCACGAATGGTAACGGTTGCCATGGGGCTCTCCTCTAAAAGTGCTGTCATTATGATAGCAAAATGCTAGCACTCTGTCACCCGAACATCCCGTGCAGATACCAGCGCGGTGCCGGGTCGGCCTGGTAGAGGCCGGCGCGGTAGAGCCAGTAGCGGCGCCCCTCGGCGTCTTCGACGCGGTAATAATCGCGGATTTCTGCATCCGATTCGCCGGGTAGCCACCATTCCGGCGCGATGCGCTCCGGCCCTTCGGCCGCGCGGACGCGATGCACCACGTGGCGCCAGCGGAACTGCACCGGCGGGTCGTCGGGCACCGGCGCCACGGCTTCGATCGGCTCCGGATGCGGCAGCAGGCGGATGGGCCGCTGCGATGCCTTTGGCCAATGCAGGCGCGGACTTTCGGCCAGCGGTGGCAGGCGGCGCACGGCGCGCTCCGGGATATGACTCTCGCGGGTCTCGAAGCGATGCACGGCGCTTTCGCCCAGGCGGTTGCTGAGGCGGTCGACCAACGGCGCCAGATCCTGGCTGGCAGCCTCTTCCGTATCGAGATCGCTTTGCGTCGCGCGCAAGCGCTCGACCTCGCCGGCGGACAGGCGCATGGCTTCGAAACCTTCGTCGGGCGCCAGCGTATCCAGCCTGTCCTCGAACAATCGGAACAGATGCGCTGCATCCAGGCTGGCGCGCGCGGTGCCGACGAACAGACGCTGCGTCTCGCCATCCACGCGATAGCAGGCCAGTTCCAGCTTGCGCGGGCCGCTTTCATGCGGCCGCAACGCCGCGATCAAGCGCTGCAGCAGCAGGACCAGCGCGCGGTCGATGCCGGCGCGTTGCGAAACCGGCTCGGCGAAATCCAGCCGCACATAGCAATGCGGCGGCGGCAGGAGCGGGGACAGTGCCTCGTCCCGCCGTCCCAGCGCCTGGTCCAGCCGGTCGATCAGCGGGGCACCGAACCGCCGTGCCAAAGCGGCGCGCGGCAAGGCGCAGAGGTCGGCGATGCGTGTCAGACCGAGACGCTTCAGTTGCTCGCCGAGTTCCGGCGACAGCCGCAAGGCCAGCGGCGGCAGTTGCTCCAGCGCGGGCCGCAGATTGCCTTGCGGCGCGATCAGGTGTTCTCCGGTGCCGAACCGCGCCAGCGCCCAGGCGCCGCCGATCGTATCGGCGATGGCGGCACGGTGATGCAGGCCGAAAGCGCGCAGATGCCGGTCGAGATCGGCCAGCATCTTCGCCTCGCTGCCCCAGAGGTGCGCGCAGCCGGCGATGTCGAGCATCAAGCCGTCCGCGCCGTCCGGCGCCACCAGAGGCGAGAAGCGTGTCGCCCAATCCGCCAGGCGCCGCAGATCCAAGGCATCGGCGGCCGGGTCATGCGCTTCGACCGCAAGCTGCGGCAGCCAGGCGCGCGCATCCGCCACCGCCATGCCGACCTTGACGCCGGCCTTAGCCGCGCGCGGATCGACGGCCTGGATCTCCTGGCGGTTGTTGCTCTGCGCCGCCAGCACCAACGGCGTCACCTGCACCGAAGCGGACATGCTGGATGATCTGGCTTTCCTTTGCAGCCGCCGCCGGTATTGATCGGTCGACCAATGAGTCAGCCACAGCGACAGGAAACGCCGCGACCCGCTGCTGGTCATCATCATGGCCCATCTCCATTATCCAGGATGCCGGCTGCCCATTGCGGCACCGCCACAGATCCGCGCGCCATCGCATGCGCCCCAGTTCCGGCGCGACCTCTTTCGCCGCATCCGGCACCGACGCAATGCGCCAGCGCGTTGCCGCGGCGATCGGCTGGGCGCGGTATCGCTGCGCCAGCGCCTGGGTCCGCCAGCGGCGCAGCAGGAAGCAGGGGATGCCCGCCTGTTCCGCCGCCAGTTGCAGCCGCCGCGTCGCCGTCATCGACACCGCGCCGATCTCGCCCACCACCGCGCGCAAGGCGCGGCTGCGCAACGCCTCTTCCAGGGCCCAGCAGACCTCTTCGTCGCGCCGGGCGGAGACCAGCATCAGGCGCCGTAGATCCAGGCCGAGCGCCGCCAGGCCGGGGGCGTAGAGGTCGGCATCCTGGGTGATCCAGGCGGTCCAGCCGCCGCCGGCGGCCGTCCGCAAGCCCAGGGTCATGAAAGCGGCGCCGGCGGCGCCTTGCTCCTCATCGCTGCCCTGGCCAGCGATCTCGTGCAGGGCGCCGGCCGACACGCCTGCTTCCCGCAACGCGACGTCGATTTCCGGCACGCCGAGCGTCAATAGCCGGTCGGTTTCAGGCATCCGCATCTGGCCCGCCGAGATGGCGGCGATACGTTGTTTCAACTGAGCAAGGTCAATCCGCGCGGTCATGGACACGCCCAACGAAACTCATCCAAGAGACTAAGAGTTCTCTTTTTGTTCCGTTCCCTGGGAATAGTCAAGCAACCGAGAATTGCTCGGAAAAATGCTTATAGATCAGCCGATTAGAAACGCGAGCTAGCGTGCTTCGCTGGACCGGGGCCGGCGCAGAAGGAAGGCCGGCGTGTGATCGCCAAACGCCACCGCCGGCAAGCCGTCATCGTGATCATGATGGTCGTGGCCACGGCCGCCCTTCTGATGACGCCGCGCCGAGGCTTCCTGTTCCACCGGCGCGTGGACATGCTCTTTGTGGTCCCGCCCGCCTTTTTGATCGCGGCCGGCGGCGCGGCGCTGATGACGGTTCTGATGCTGTTGCTCTTTTTCCGCCTGCGGCAGTGCCACACTCGCCTCGAGCGCGGCATGGCGGGTGATTTCCTGCTCTGGATGCGGGATCACCGCATCGATGACTTCCGCCGCCTTGCGTTGGCGCTTCTCCTGCTGCTGGCGGCCGCGGTCATGCCGGCTGGGCCGGCCCCCACGATCCTTGCCCCCACGATCCCTGCCGCCGCGCTCTCTGCCTTCGCTCAAGCCGACCGTCTCCAGGCCCTCGATCTCGATACGCGGAATGGCGGTGCCCAGCAGCTTCTCGATGGAAGCGACATACTTGCCGTCGACCGGCGCCGCGAGCGTGTAGGCATGACCCTCGCGCCCGGCGCGGCCGGTGCGGCCGATGCGATGCACGTAATCCTCAGAATGCATCGGCACGTCGAAATTGAACACGTGGCTGAGGCCCTTGATGTCCAGGCCGCGCGCGGCGACGTCGCTGCACACCATCAGGCGCGCTTCGCCCTTCTTGAACTTGTCCAGCGTCTCGGTACGCGCCGGCTGCGACATGTCGCCATGCAGGCGCACTGCGTCGAAGCCGTGCTTGGTCAGCGATTTATAGAGGATCTCCACATCGCGCTTGCGATTGCAGAAAATGAGCGCATTGGTGACGTTCTCGCTGCGGATCAGGCGGCGCAGCGCTTCACGCTTCTGCTCGGCCTCAATCACAGCCAGGGCCTGCACCACCGTCGCGGCGGCGGTGGCCGGCGGGGCCACGCTGATCTCTTTCGGGTTCATCAGGAAAGCATCGGCCAGCTTGCGGATCTCCGGCGCCATGGTGGCGGAGAACAGCAGGGTCTGGCGCAATTTCGGCAACAGGCTGACGATGCGCTCGACATCGGGGATGAAGCCCATGTCCAGCATCCGGTCGGCTTCGTCGATGACCAGGATCTTGACGTCGCTCATCAGGATCTTGCCGCGCTCGAACAGGTCGATCAGGCGTCCCGGCGTGGCGATCAGGACGTCGACACCGCGATCCAGCTTCTTCTCCTGGTCGACGAAGCTCTCGCCGCCGATCAGCAGCGCGTAGCTCAGGCTGCAATGCTTGCCGTACTTCTCGAAATTGTCGGCCACCTGGGCGGCCAGCTCCCGAGTCGGCTCCAGGATCAGCGAGCGCGGCATGCGCGCCTTGGCGCGGCCGCTGCTCAGGATCTCGATCATGGGCAGGGTGAAACCGGCGGTCTTGCCGGTGCCGGTCTGGGCGCAGCCCAGCACGTCGCGGCCCATCAAAACCACTGGAATTGCTTGCGCCTGGATGGGGGTTGGCTGTTGATAGCCGACTTCGGCAATCGCCTGGAGGATTTCGGGCTTAAGGCCCAGCTCGTCGAACGTCATTCGCTCTGTGATGCGGGCATCGATGATTTCGCCGGCCGGCGAGCAAGAGGCAGGGGGGCCCGTAACCGCTGCCAAAAGGTCGCGCGCACTATAGGGCCGGGCGGCACTTTGTCAATTCAACCCCCCGATCAATCCTTGACGATTTGGCCTATGGTTTACGGTCTAAACCCCTTCGACTCGATGCCTGGAAGCCACACTTCGATGCTATTGCAGCGGGAAAAGTCGCAACTCCTGATGGTCGACATCCAGGAACGCCTGCTGCCCGCCATGGCCCAGCCGGGAGAGGTGACGAGGAACGGGGCCAAACTGCTCGAGGGCGCGCGCCTCTTGGGCGTTCCGGTCCTGGTGGCGGAGCAATATCCGGCCGGGCTGGGCCGGACGGTGCCGGAACTGGCGAACCTGGCGCCGGCCAATGCCATCCACGAGAAGATCGAGTTCTCCTGCTACGCCAATCCCGCGCTGCGCACGGCGCTGTCGGGCGAAGGGCGCCAGACGGTGATTTTCGGGATCGAGGCCCATGTCTGTGTGCTGCAGACGGCGATCGAAATGGCGGAGGCGCGACACGATGTCACCGTCGTGGTCGACGCCATCAGCTCCCGCGCGGAGCACAGCAAGGCGACGTCCTTGCTGCGCTTCCAGGCGGCGGGCATCCGCCTTGCGACCACGGAAATGATCCTGTTCGAGTGGTTGCGCCGAGGCGGGACGCCGGACTTCAAGCCGGTACACCGCCTGATCCGTTAGATCCTCGTCAGCAGCCGGGAATGAAGCACCTGTCGCGATCCGGGCGATCGTCGTTGGTCGGCTTGGGGAACAGTCTGACCACGGCGTTGCGCATGAATTGCCGGAAGCGCGGATCGTCCGGGCCGGAGACCTCGGACACCGAGCCGCTGAGATAAGTCAGCGCCGGCCCGTTGCCGGGACATAACGCCGCAACCAGCCGCACTTCGCCGCCCGCATTGCCGTTCGATCCCACCGCTCCGCACGCAATGTCGCGGCCGGTATAGCTGGGGCCGAAGGCGAGATGCACCCGGTAGGGGCTGGAATCCGTCTCCACCACGCCCGGCGGCTGCACCGCGTCGTTGACCGCCTGGTTGAAGGCCTGCTGATCCATGCCGAACGGGTTGCCGGAAATATCGAGCTTCATCGCGCGGGTGTAGGGGACGAACTGGTATTGCTGGGCCGGATAGCTGCCATCGACGCCGACGCGGTCGATGCGACCGGGCGTGCAGGCCGTTGCCGTCGCCGCCACCAGCAGAATTGCGAGCACTCTGGACATATTGAGCTCCTCGGGGAATCAGTTAGGTCTAATTGACGGCCGGACGAGCAGAGCCGTACATCACATTATCGAGAGACATGGCAGTTCACCTTATCAAGCTTTGCGTCGGCGTCAGTGACGTAGCTCACTTGGTCGAAGAGCATGAGCGCTTGGCCAAGAAGGCCTTGAAGCGCAACAAGCCGGTCGAGGACAGCCACTGGACCCGCATGTTTCCGAAACGCGCCGACGAAGTGATCGGCGGCGGTTCGCTCTATTGGGTCATCAAGGGCGTCATTCGCGTCCGACATAGAATTCTACGCCTGGACGAGGTTGCGGATGCAGACGGCCAGCAATATTGCGCCATCGTCTATGACCCGAAGGTGATCCTGGTGGAGCCGCGCCCGCGTCGCGCTTTCCAGGGCTGGCGCTACCTCGAAGCCGACGATGCGCCGCCCGATCTGCCCAACCAGCGGCAGGCGATGAGCAACGCGCTTGCCGAAGGCGACATGCCCCCGAAGATGCTGGCCGAACTGCGCGAGCTGGGGCTGTTCTAGCCGGCCAGCGCGGTCGCCTGCGCCAGGTAGCCGAGCGTTGCGGCGGCAACCAGCACCTTGATCAGGCCAAGCCGCGCCCACAGCAGTGCCACGCCCGCCGCCAGCGACAGCGCCACGGCGACCCAGTGCGCGCTGCTCCAATGCGGCCAGGCGATCTCGATCCAGCCCCATGAGAGCGTGTCGAGAACGCCGAACAGCACGTGCAGCGCGAACCACAGCGCCAGGTTGGCGATGACGCCGACCACCGCCGCCGTCACCATCGCCAGCATCGCCGACAGCACGCGATTCCTGCGCAGCCGCTCGACATAAGGCGCGCCGAGGAAGATCCAGATAAAGCTCGGCGCGAAGGTCACCCAGGTGACGAAGCCGGCGCCGAGGATACCGGCGATCAGCGGCGACAGCATTCCAGGCTGCTGATGCGCCGCGTAATAGCCGACAAAGCTCAACACCAGGATCAGCGGCCCCGGCGTCGTTTCCGCCAGCGCCAATCCGTCGATCATATTGCCGGTCGAGAGCCAGCCATAGTGTTCGACCGCTTGCTGCGCGACGTAAGTCAGAACCGCATAGGCGCCGCCGAAGGTCACCACGGCCATCTTGGCGAAGAACCAGCCCATCTGCGTGAACAGATGCGCGCCGCCGAGCAGCCATGCGCATAGCGCGATCGGCCCCAGCCACAGCAGGCCGCCGATCACAGTCGTGCGCCATCGGCTTGGCGCCTTCATGGTGATGATGCGATCCTCTGCCGCGCTGCCGTTCTGCGCTGTTTCGCCCTTCTTGCGCCATGCCACGAGAAAGCCGATCAGCGCCGCGGCCAGGATGACGATGGGGAAGGGGATGTGCAGGGCGTAGAGCGCCAGAAAGGCGAGCGCCGCCACGATCCAGTCGAGCTTGCCCTTCAACGCGCGCTTGGCGACGCGCCACAACGCCTCGGCGACCAGGGCGATCACCGCGCATTTGAGGCCGAAGAAGATTCCGGCCAACCAGGGCAACTGCCCGAAGGCCGCATAAGCCGCGCTCAAAGCAAGGATGACGCAGAAGCCGGGCAGGATGAACAGGATGCCGGCGACGAGACCGCCACGCACGCCATGCAGCAGCCAGCCGAGATAGGTGGCGAGCTGCTGCGCCTCCGGCCCCGGCAGCAGCATGCAGAAATTGAGCGCATGCAGGAATTGCGGGTCCGAGACCCATTTCTTCTCATCGACCACGAGGCGATGCAGCAGTGCGATCTGCCCCGCCGGTCCGCCGAAACCGAGGCAACCCACCTTGAACCACAGGCGCGTTGCCTCCTTGAAACTAGGGTGGGCGAAACTCGGTTGCCGGTCGTTCATCGCGCATGCTCCGGCGCAGCGGAGTCTTTTGGTGGCCAGGCATGCGCCTCGCCGGTCAGGTCGCGCTGCCAACGATAGAGTGCGTCGTAAATCTTCATGCCGGCATCGAGCAGCGCATGATCGTCCTCGATGAGGTCGCTGAAGCCGAGCGAGATCGCATAGAGACCGGCCGATTGCGCCGTCAGTTCCAGCCGCGAGGTGTCGGCGCCGCGCACGATGTCAGCGAGACGATGCAGAGCAGGGTCGTTGAGGGAAAATCGCTCGATCATGGCGTCGAAGCTACAATGCTCACCATGATGCGAGAAGTCGACACCGGGAATATCGAACGGAATCGCGTGAAGTTTTTCTGACGCCGCGTGGACGTCCGCCGCAGGTGCATAGTGAAATTCCGCGCGCGGATCGATGAAGCGGCGGATCAACCACGGGCAGGCGATGCGGTCGATCTTCGGCCGCGCGCGCGTCACCCAGCGCGTTGGTTTGCTGCCGTCATAGACCGCGCTCTTGCGCAGCGTTGGAAATCCTGCGGCGATCCAGCCTTCGATGCCATCGCTCAGATAGGTCGCGTCATGGCCGTGCGCGCGCAGCTTGGCCGCGGCGTCCTGGCCGACTTCGTGGCCATGCACGCAGGCCGTGACGATCCGGCTTTGCGGCGCGAAATCGGCGCTCCATCGATCTACCATTTCGGGTGACCGATACAGGCTGGCGCAGACCAGGTGAGGCGAGGCTTGAAAGGCCGGCGCGCGTCGCACGTCGATGACCAGCGGATGAGCGGCTGAGCCCAGGGAATGGGCCAACTCGGCGGCGGAAATTCCGGAAAATCGGCGATCGGTATCCATGACAATGCTCTCCCTGGCGCCCGGAGGCGCTGAGGTTGAACAGAGCTTGGATGCCAATCTGCAGCATCTTGGAGAAGCCGGGAGTCTGCGGTGCCCCGACACCGCCATTCTCTGCCTGTGCAAAAGCCCCGTCAATCGACGGTTTTCCGGGCGTTTTTAACGAGCGCGATTGTGGATAAGATTATTGCGCTTTTTCCTTTACACGCCCGGCCGACTCCAGTAGAAACCGCGCCGTCGAACGGGGCCGCTGGTTCTTGGTCGGCTCCGGAAGCGGTGGCGGATTTCGCTGCCGAATCTGTAGGGTGATGCACCCGGTGGGTGCTTGAATCACCCTTTTGGCATCGCTATATTGCGCGATTGTGTCTGGCCGAATCGGCCCGGCCGTCGCGCGTGCGTCGCTGCTATTTGACATTGTTGATTTGACGAGAAGGGATTCGCGGGCGGCGGGCTCTGGAGTTGTTTGGAGCTTTTGCTGAACGTGGATCTTGTGGGCTTGGTTTTATCTGGCGCTGGTTTGTGGAGCGATCTGTG
>DASZQC010000499.1:0-7571 GCA_035549815.1 Dongiaceae bacterium | reverse complement strand
GTCCCAGCGCGTCAATCAGTCATGGCTAGTACTGGCACACGCGAACACGAGCATGGTTGCTGCTTTGGATATCTGCCGTCATTGATTGCTAGCGTTAATGGTGATGGCTGATTGTGCGGTCGGCTCATCTGTTAAGCAAGGTCTGTCGCCACTTGGATCGAGAAACAGGGTCAGAGTGAAATTCGCAAACGAGCTGACCCAAGGTAGCCTTGGGCGGCTTCTCGTCTACTCGCTCTCGCCCCGCAGCCTCTGCTCGAAATCCTGCCCGCCGTAGAATACACGAATGATCACCACCTCCGATTTCTCGACGCGGAATGCGATGGTGGCGCGGCGTTCGAAGCCGATGGTGCGCAGACCGGGACAGATGTCGTCTCGCTTTGTGCCGCGCTCCGGAAAGGTGGCCAGAGCAAGGCAGGCGGCTTCGATTCGGTCGATATACCCAGCGGCGATGGCTAGTCCGGATTTTTCCGCGATATAGTCGTGGAGGCCGAACAAATCTTGTTCGGCTCGCGGGCGAAAGCTGACGTTGAATCGCTTCACGCGCGGCTCTGATCTAACGTTTCGTTGCTCTCTTGGCCTTCACTTGCTTGCCGTGATGAGCGCGGAGCCGCTTGAATACCGTGGCCGCTGGTATGTCGGGGCGCGGGTCGGCCAGCGATTCATCGATCTGCCGCCGCAGCCAATCATTGATGGCGCCCTCTTCGCGGTCCAGCGCGCGCACGGCCGCGCGCAGGACTTCGCTGGCCGAGGCGTAGGTGCCCGACTTTACGCGCGCCTCAACCCGCTCCTGAAGGTCACCCAGAGTCACGGTGATGGGGCGGCTGCTGCGGGGCATGCGACATCTCCTAGTATGACATTGTCATACTAGCCCGTCGGGCTGCTCGTGGCAAGCCAAGTGGTGGAGGAGAACTGGGGTCAGCGAGATTCGCAAAGCGGGTGACGATTGGGTTGATTTCAAGAATGCCATTGTCGCCATGGTGCCGTTGATGCCGCCATCGACCGAACCGCAGGCGATCAGGGCCTCGCTCGACAAGGCGCTGCTGTCGGCCATCGACCGTTATGCCGATGCTGCTTCCATGACGCGCTCCGCCGTCCTGGCCGAGGGGGCGAAGCTGCTGATGACCATGCGCCCGCGCCCATCGGGTCTGCGGGAAGCGGCAGCGCCTTATCGCGTTCGGAACGTGGGCGAAGGGAAGAAAGGTCGGCGAACCCCTGCGGCCCGTTCGCGCAAGAAGTAAGCCGACCCCGGCCGGACCTGTTGGCGCTCGATTCACCCGCCGAAGATTTCCCGCCTCCTGCCGGATCACCTACTAGCGCCCGGCGTGGGAAGCCGGTGCCTGTCCGCTCAATTCGGCGATGATGCGCCGGCGGTTGGCGCCGACCTTCATGATCGCGCGGCGCACTTCGATCGGCGGCTTGCCGGTCTGCTTGCTGATGATCGCGACCTCATACGCGTCGCCGGTCCAGAGATTATCCGCGCCTTCGGCGCCCCAAAGCTCGCCGTCACCGCGCCTGTTGCGTGATGCCATGTTGTGATCCTCACGATGGATGGTGCCCGTGCCCGCCGCCGTAATTGCTGCGGTGGAGCATGACCGTCAACGATACGGCGCCCGACTTGTTCCCCCGAAAATCCCTGATTTTTTCGGAGCTTACGTCCATTGTCCGCGACGTTGAGGCAACAGTCCGTGGCGCATGGGCAACAAGCGGAAGAGAGACGGCGCGGGCTGGCCGCGACGCGGGGATAAGAGCGGAGGATGCGCTATCGGGCCGGCGGGCGCCGGTGTTGCTACGATGTCGCTTTCGCCAGTTCGGCCATGACGGCCTTGCGGTTGGAGCCGACCTTCATGATCGCCAGCCGCACCTGGATCGCCGATTTGCCGGTCATGCGGGCGATGAGCGCGACCTCGTCCGGGTGACCGGAAAAGGGCACCGCGTCGTCGCGCGCGCGCCAAAGATCCCAGCTCGTGCCGCCGCGATAGCCGCGCGATGCGATGGTCATCCCTGCGCCCCCCCGAGATTGCGCTGCAGGAACGCCAGATCCTCGTGGAGTGCGGATTGGACGCGTCGCAGCACGTGCAGGAAATTTTCCGCCTTGCCGCTCGGCTGGCCGTCGGCACGAAGATGCGCGATCAGCAGCAATTGCTCACGAACCAGGGCAGCGCTCGATTCGGCTTGCTGGCGGGCGCGCTCGATCATCAAGAGGTCGGGGATCATGCTTGGCCTGCTGGCTGCTCCTGGCCCACCATCCTCGCGTCCGGCACCTGAACGCAGGCTGAATTGCGCCTCCGAAAACGCCGGCGGCGCCGGGATTCGGATCAGACCCGCCGCTTCAGCGCGGCTCCAGCCCCGGCTCTGCCAGCGGCGGCTCGTCGTGGGCCGCGTCCGGCTCGCCGCCCACGCGGGCCTCGACATATTCCGAGATGCCACGCGCGATTTCCTGTTCGCCCATGATGATGCGGTTGGCGCCGAGCTTGGTCAGGTAATCGACCTCGGCATCGGTGTGAGCACGGGCGATGATGTCGAGCTTGGCATTGGCGGCGCGGGCGCGCTCGATGAGGTTGCCGCTCTCGAACGGGTTGGGCACGGCGCTGATCAGGAATCGCGCGCCGGCGACATTGGCCGCCTCCAGCATGCCGGGCTGCGCGGCATTGCCGACGATCACCTCGCGACCCGCCGCCTGCAACTCGTCGGCCATGTCGGAGCGTTCCTCGATCACCAGATAGGGCTGACCCACTTTCTCCAGCGTCTTCGCCACGCGGCTGCCGACACGGCCATAGCCGACCAGCACCGCATGGCCGATCAGGTCGGTGACGGGCAAAGCGGGTGTCTCCTCCACCGCGGCGGCCTCGGCATCCGGCGCCGGCGCCGCCTTGTCGCGGCCCTTGAGCCACGCCGGCAGGGCCTTCCGCGCGCCCACGAGCAGCAGCGGGTTGACCAGGATCGACGCCATCGCGCCGGCCAGGATCAGATCGCGGCCGCTCTCCGGCAGCAGCTCCAGCTCGATGCCGAGCCCGGCCAGGATGAAGGAGAATTCGCCGATCTGCGACAAAGTGAGGCCCAGATTGACCGCCGCCGGCAACGTCTGGCCGAGCAGACGCGCGATGGCGAACACCGCCGCCGCATTGCCGGCCAGGATGATCAGCAAGGTGACGATGACCAGGAACGGCTGCTCGACCACGATCATCGGGTCGAACAGCATGCCGACCGAGACGAAGAACAGAACCGCGAAGGCGTCGCGCAGCGGCAGGGTTTCCTGCGCCGCGCTCTGGCTCAGTTGCGATTCCGCCATGATCATGCCGGCGAAAAAGGCGCCAAGCGCGAAAGAGACGCCGAACAACTCCGCCGCGCCGAAGGCGACGCCCAGCGCCATGGCCAGCACCGCCAGACGGAACAATTCGCGGGAGCCGGTATGGGCGATGTAATGCAGGATCCAGGGGATGACGCGGCGCCCGACCACGATCATCAGCGCGAAGAACGCGCCGAGCTTCACCAGGGTGACGACCAGCGCGCCCAACAATGTATGCGGCTGCAGGAAGTCGAGCAGGCCGCTCTCGTCGATGGCGGCGGGATCCGCCGTGGCCGCGGCTGCGGTGTCGCTGCCGCCGAGCACGTCGGCAAAGGCGGGCAGCAGCACCAGCCCCAGGATCATGGCGATGTCCTGCACGATCAGCCAGCCGACGGCGATGCGCCCCAGCTCCGATTGCAACTGGTGCCGTTCCTGCAGCGTGCGCAGCACCACCACCGTGCTGGCCACCGACAGCGCAAGCCCGAAGATCAGCCCGGCGCCGATCGGCCAGCCGATCGCGTAACCCACCACCAGGCCAAGCAGGGTCACGAAGGCGAGCTGCACCAGGGCGCCGGGAATGGCGATCCGCCGCACCGACAGCAGATCTTCCAGCGAGAAATGCAGGCCGGAGCCGAACATCAGCAGGATGACGCCGACCTCGGCCAGTTGTCGCGCCAGTTCCTGGTCGGCGACGAATCCCGGGGTGAAAGGCCCGATGACAATGCCGGCCAGCAGATAGCCCACCAGCGGCGACAGCTTCAGCCGGTTCGCCAGCGCGCCCAGCACGAAGGCCAGCCCCAGACCGGTAACCAGCATGGCGATGAGCGGCGTGTGCGACATATCTTCCTGAAGCTGGGCTTGAAAGAGGTGGCAGGACGTCCCGGCAACATAGATGCCAGAGTGTTAATAACTATGACAAGCAATTGCGAGGGTTGTCCCGCGAATTTCAGCTTGACGACGTTGGCCCCTTGCAAAGCCTGTAAGACTTTATCGCTACGGGAATGGTCGACCGTTCAACCCACCAAAGGGAGGTACCTCATGTCCTACATTGATGGTTTCGTGGCGGCAGTGTCGAAGCGGAAACTGCCGGCTTACAAGAAGATCGCGAAGCTCGCCGGCAAGGTCTGGCGCGATCATGGCGCGCTCGCCTATGTGGAGGCGGTCGCCGATGATGTTCCTTACGGCAAGCTGACATCGTTCCCGCGTTCGGTGAAGCTGAAGAAGAACGAAATCGTGGTCGTCGCCTACATCACCTACAAATCGCGCAAGAGCCGCGACGCCGTCCTGAAAAAGGTGATGGCCGACCCGCGGATGAAGATGGATCCGAAGAATATGCCCTTCGACATGAAGCGGATGATCTATGGCGGGTTCAAGTCGATCGTCGAATTCTAAGGCGTGGAGCTCTAAGGCCTAGTCATCCACCGCGGCGATGGCGGTGGCGATGAAGGCGGCGAACACCAGCACCGCGTTGGCGGCGTGGCCATATTCCCAGCGCTGGCGCAGCAAGTCCCAATTCTCGGGCTGCATCGTCCAGTTCGCGGTTGCCTGGTTGCCGGGAAAGACGAAGGTGAAAAACACGGCGAGGCTGGCGCAGATCAGGCCGGCGGAGAGCAGAGCCCAGCGCGCCTTCGTCGGCTTGTGCCGCCGCAACGCGGCGAACAGAATGCCATTGGCGGCGACGGCGCCGAGGATCGGCATGAAGAAGGCCGCCCATCCGGCATAGATCCCCTGCACGATGAAATAGGCCTCGCGATCGAGGTCGATCTTGGCGGGCAGCTCGAACAGATGCGCGCCGCTCGGGATAAGGATGAGCGCAGTGAAAGTGAGCGCCGCGATCCTCCTCCACATCAGGGAATCTCGGGCTCGCAGCCCGACGGCGCCGGCGGCTGCTGGCACGCCAGCCAGTGCAGGAGCCGTCGGCGCCAGGGCGGAACTTCCAGCGCGATCAATCCCAGCCCGGCCGGCAGCATCCAGAAACCGAGCACCGGCAGGAATCCGAGGGGCGCAACCAGTACCAGCAGGATGCCGAGCAGCACCCGTGTGCCGCGCGGCAGGCGCCGGTCGCACCACAGGAGCGTCCGATGCACGACGCCGAGTAAGCGGAGCCAGGAGGATCGCAACGACATCAGCCTATTATATCCAAGCGCGGTCTCCATCGTCACGCGATGGAAGCCGCTTTGCTATTCGCAGAAATCCGGATGCGGTCGGCTAATCGATTTCACCCGCCTCTTCGCCGATCTCTTCGCCGGCTTCCTCGGCGCCTTCTTCCACCGTGTTGCCGACGGCCTTCACATCCTTGCCGGCGCCGGCGACCGTGTTGCAGGCCGTCACCGGGACCGTGAGGAGAATCAGGCCGGCATAGAGCAGCTTGCGTTTATGTTCCGACATCTGGGCCACGGGAGTTCTCCTGAAACGTTGAATGTATGAAGCGCTGTATCCAGGAACGCCTGCGATCCGCGGTGGTTCCTTTTTTCAGCAGCCGCAAGGACAGGAGCGATGAGCCCGCAACAACCCGTAAAGCCCACGCCGCCGGAAATTCCGCAGCCCGCGCCGCCGAAACCGGAACAGCAGCCGGAGCCGGCCAAGCCGGAGATCCCGCCGCCGGATACGCCCGGCCCCGAGATTCCGGATCCCGGCAAGCAGCCTGACCCGGATTTGCCGGGACCGGAAATTCCGCCCGAAGTTCCGGCGCCTGGCCCATTGCCCGGTCCACAACCGCCGACTGCGTCGCGCGTCGGGCGGTTTCCGTCGCGCGTCGCGCTGCCGCGCCCGCGCCTCTCAGTTGCGCCGCGCAACTTCATGCAGGGTTTTGGTCGGAAGGGGCCGGCTTCGGCTAGGAGCGCTCAGTCCAGCAATTCACCCGCGCTGCCGTAATCGACCCTGGTCGCCGGCTCCAGGTTCCGCGACGCGCGATAGGCGTTGAGCGCGCCCAGCGTGTGTGGACCGGCCATCCCGTCGATCTTGCCCGGCGCGAAGCCGAGCGCCTCCAGCTTCAATTGCAATTGCCGGACGTCATCCGCACTGAGGGGCGCGACCTCGAAGTCAGCGGTGAGCGCGGCGGCGTTGAGCGGGGGCGGAATCAGGCTGCCGTCGGGCGCGGTGCTTTCCGCCGCTTGGGATTCGGAAACCAGGGGCGCCGGCCATTCCTCGTCGATCACGATCATGGTCGCCGCGGCGATGAAGATCACCCCGGCCAGGCTCCAGAGCAGGTCGAACCGTTTCGGCGCCGCATCGCGGTCGTAGACGTCCACTGGATCGAAGGGGCGGGAATGCGACGAAAGCGGCCGGTTTGTCATGGCGGCGCCCAATCAACGGTTGGTGGCGAACGAGGTGGCGATCGGGGTTGCTTCGCAGCAACCCGAAACAGCGCGGGAGGTTCCGGATATTTAGCCATTCCGGATCGTCCTTGGGGCGGAACTTGGCATTTCCCCAGGCCGTTGAATCATTAACGACTAGAGGAGCGAAGCATGAAATCGTTTCCGGCTCTCATCCTTGCCGCCACGGTCGCGCTGCCGACGTTGGCGGCCGCGCAGGAGTCCACGAACGTCCCTCCCACCCCGACGCCAAGCACCGATTGCTCGGTGAGCGGTGGCTGTCCGTCGACCGGCACCGGCAGCCAGCCGAACACCACGCCGGACTCCACCCTGGAAGGGGGAAGCTCCGGCAGTACCAGCGGCGGCAGCGGAACGCTGGACAACACCAGTCCGGGCAGCAGCGTCGATCCGGGCGATTCCAGTGGTAGCGGCGGTTCGAACGGCAGTGGTGGCGGCGGCGCCGCCGGACCGCTTGGCAATTCCACCTCCGATTAGAGTCCGACTAGAACCGGAAGCGACTAGCTTTTCGCACTCGCGCGCCCAGGCGTGATCGCCGCGATCAGGCGATTCGCCTGCGGCGCGGCGAAGATTTCCGGCACGGTGTGGGGCAGGCGGTGGCGCCAGTTCGGGCGCTCCACCGTCGTGCCGGGGACGTTGATCTGCGTTTCCGAGCCGGCGAGGTCGTCAAGCTGCGCCAGCGAGACCTTGGCCGCGCTATCGCCCAGGAACTTGTGCATGGCGACCGACGCGGCGCCGGCATCGCGCGCCGGGCCGATCGCATCGCGCAGCGCCATGCCGTCGGCATCGTCCCGATGCTGTTTCCACCAGGCTTGGAACGGCGGCAGGTCGTGGCTGCCGAAGGCGGCGACCGATTGCGGCGGGTAATGCTCGGCGCGCCGGAACGGCAACCCGTCGCGCTCGAACAGGATCACCCGCATGGAAGATAGGCCGGCCTGCTCCATGCGCTCGCG
>DASZQC010000498.1:0-6766 GCA_035549815.1 Dongiaceae bacterium | reverse complement strand
CTGCGTGTCGGCGACCAGATAGGCGGCGCGCAAACGCGCCGTGTCGCGCAGCAGATCGTCTTTCGCCGCGCTGGCGGCGGCGTCGAAGCCAGCGAGCGCCGCTTGCAGATCGCCCTGCTCTTCGAGCGCGGCGGCGTGCTCCATCATCGCCATGACCCGGTAATTCTCAGGGCCTGTATTGGACAGCGTGGCGAACGCGGTGGCGGCGGCGGAAGCGTCGCCGTCATGCAACTGCTTCTGTGCGGCGGCGAGCAGATCCGATTGCTGGCGCGCGGCGCTGGTCTGCATGTTGCGCCACGCCTCCCAGCCGATCGCCGACAGCACGGCGATGACGAGAAGGCCCGCGAGCCATGGTCCGTACTTGCGCAGCCCCGCCACCATGCGGTCGGCGCGCACCTGGTCATCGACTTCCTGGATAAAGCTGTCGCTTTCGTTGCTCACCCGTCCGCACCCTGTTTTCCGGACGGGTCGCTGGCCGCCCCTCCCGCAAATCGGCCGGCAAGCTAGCCGCGCTTGTCGGTTCGGGCAACGCGGCCCTGCCGTCCGCCCACGACCACGGCATAGGTCTCGGCTGCGGCAGGAAAACGGCGGGCGCGGACATCGTCCGCATAGGCCGCGGCGGCGGCCCCGATGACGCTCCGCAAGTCCGCATAGCGGCGGACGAATTTGGGGGTCCACTCGAACAGGCCCAGGAGGTCATCGATGACCAGCACCTGGCCGTCGCAGGCGGCGGAGGCGCCGATTCCGATGGTCGGGGCGGAAACCGCCGCCGTGACCTCGCGGGCGAGGCTTTCGCCCACGCCCTCCACCACGATGGAAAAGGCCCCCGCCTCATCTGCCGCCTTGGCCTCGGCCAGCACGCGGGCGTGCTCGAGTTCGGTGCGGCCCTTGGCGCGGAAGGCGCCGTCGACATTCACCGCCTGCGGACGCAGGCCGACATGGGCCATGACCGGAATGCCGCGCTCGGTCAGGAAGGCGATGGTGGGCGCGATGGTGACGCCGCTTTCGACCTTGATCGCCTGAGCGCCGGTCTCCTTCATCACCCGCGCCGCATTGGCGTAGGCGATTTCGGGGCCGGCTTCGTAGGACCCGAACGGCATGTCCACCACCACCAGCGCGTGCTCGGCGGCGCGCATCACCGCCTGTCCGTGCATGATCATCATGTCGAGCGTCACCCCGACCGTGGTCGGCAGGCCGTGCAGCACCATGCCGACGGAGTCTCCAACCAGGAGGATGTCGCAATGGGGATCGAGGAGTTCGGCGATCGGGGCCGTGTAGGCCGTCAGACAGACGACCGGGGCCCCGCCTTTGGCGGCGCGGATTTCGGGAACGGTGACGCGGCGGATTTCAGTGTGTCGGGACAAGGCTTTGGCCCTCAATGCTGCACTGCATGACGACTTAGCGATTGCAGCGCAGCAATGCCAGCGGCCTCGCCTCGCGATCGGCTGTGTGATGTCCGGGATTAACCGCGCGCGGAGCGGATCGCAAAGGCGCCGGCGCCGAGGCCGCCGCACACCACCAGAACGCCCATCATCAGGGCCCCGGCGCTGGCCTGGGCCAGGGCCCCTTGGGCGCGGACCAATTCGAGCCCCAGCGAGGCCAGCAGTTCCGGCCCCGCATTCTGGGCCATCTGCACCACGCCATAGGCGACGGCGGCGCCGGCGGCGGCCAGGCCCATGCCTTGGGCGGCGACGTGGAGTTGGGCGATGCGCTCGCTCCAGGCGACGCGCTTGGCGACATGCACCGTGAACCCGGCGTCTTCGGGCTCCGGGGCCTCAGCGAAGGCCCGCTTCAGGGCAGCGTCGAAATTGTCCATCAGGCCGCCTCCAACATGCGGCGAAGCTTTTCGGTTCCCCTCAAGACGTGGGATTTCACCGTGCCCAAGGGAAGACCGGTCAGCTCGACGATTTCAGAATGACTCAATCCTTCGCCGTGATTCAAGGTCACGCACAGCCTTTCGGCGTCGGAAAGCTTGGCTAACGCCCGTTCCAGGTCAATTTTTGCGCCGGCGGCGGCTTCCGGGGAGCTGTCCTCGGCCGCAACGGGGCTGGCGTCGTCGATCACCTCGAAGATCGCCTTCTGCTTCCGCTTGGCCATCAGGAACGTGGTCACCGCGATTCTCCTGAACCACCCCGGGAACGCTGCGGGCGTTTCCAGGCTCCGCATATTGTCCCACGCCTTGATGAACGCCTCTTGAGCGAGATCATCAGCCTCCGCCGCGTTGGAGCACATCCGGCGCAGCAGCGCCCGCGCCCAGCCTTGGCGGCGGCGAACCAGCTCGGCGAAGGCGCCTTGGTCGCGGGCCTGAGAGGCCAGGACCAGGGCGGCTTCGGCGGCTGCAGCCCAGTCGATCGTCCCCCGAGGCACGCTTCAAGGCTCACTGATCCGTCTTCTTGTTCTTCTGCGACATGTAGTCGACGATGGCGAGCAGAAGGAACGCTGCGCCGAGAGCGCAGAGAATAAAGGCGGGGATATTCATGAACCCGCCGTCGCCCCAGCCGCCGTCCAGATAGCCCACGGCCGCGAAAGCGCCGCCCAGAGCCAGCATCACCACGGCGCTGCCGAGGGTGCGGCGGGGGGAAGATTGCTGCTTGGCCAAGCCATCGGTCAGCCGCTCCATCAAGGCCGGGTCGAGGGTCTGGCCTTTGGCGATGGCTTCCGAGATCAGCCGGTGGGCGGACTGTTTGGTTCGCTCTCGGAAATAGGCCGGCACGATCACGATGGCCGCTATGCCGCCAAACACGAAGACGATGGCGACCACGGGGACGATAGTCTCGACTCCCATTTTCTTTTCCTTCTTCCAGCTTCCCGAGGCGGGTGGTTCGCCCCTATTCGGTCACAAAGATGCAAAGCCGGACAGGTTCGGATGCAACCGACTGTAACGGCATAGCATCCAGATTTATCCCTTTGTTTCAAAAGCCTTTTCATAGATTTCAGGCTTGAAACCAACAATCAGCCTGGCGCCCTGCTCCAGCACCGGGCGTTTGATCATGCCGGGCTTGGCCAGCATCAGCTTGATCGCCTTGGCCTCTGTGAGGCCCGCCTTGTCCGCCTCCGGCAGATTGCGGAAGGTCATGCCGGCGCGGTTGATCACCGCCTCCCAGCCGGCCTTTCCCGCCCAGGATTCAAGCTTCTCGCGCGCGATGCCGGCGGTCTTGTAGTCGTGGAAATCGTAGGCGACGCCGTGCTCGTCGAGCCAGGCGCGCGCCTTCTTCATGGTGTCGCAGTTCTTAATTCCGTAGATCGTGACCTTGGCTTTCGCCATGCCCCCGGCCTCCCGCGCAGATTCCCGCGGAAAGCTTGGCGCGTGCGTCCGCGCTTGACCAGAGACGGGTTAGCGCAGCCGGGCGTTAGCGCCCGGCTTGGTCGAGGTCGGCGAACTCCGCGTCGGTGAGCTGGATTCCGGCGGCAGCGACGTTCTCTTCCAGGTGCGCCACTTTAGAGGTGCCGGGGATGGGCAGCATCACCGGGCTGCGTTTCAGCGTCCAGGCCAGCGCGATCTGGCTGGGCGTGGCGTTGTGGCGATGGGCGATGGTGTCGAGCGGACCGCCCGGCCGGGCCAGATCGCCGGCGGCGAGCGGATACCAGGGGATGAAGCCGATCTTGTTCTGCTCGCAATAGATCAGCACGTCTTCGCTGTCGCGGTCGGTGAGATTGTAGCGGTTCTGCACGGTGGCGACCGGAAACACTTTGCGCGCCGCTTCGATCTCCTTGACCGACACCTCGCTCAAACCGGCGTGCGCGATGACGCCATCGTCGAGCAGAGTCTTGATCGCCGCGAATTGTTCGTCGCGCGGCACGCGCGGATCGATGCGGTGGAGTTGCCAGAGGCCGATCTGTTCGACGCCAAGCTGCTCGCGGCTCTTGTGCGCTTGCCCGATCAGATAGTCCGGATCGCCGTGGGGAACCCATTGATCCGGACCGGGGCGCTTCAAGCCGCCTTTGGTGGCGATCAGCAGGCCGTCATACGGGTGCAGGGTTTCGCGGATGAGCTGTTCGGAAATGTCCGGTCCGTAAGAATCCGCCGTGTCGATGAAATTGACGCCAAGTTCCGGCACGCGTCTCAGCGTGCGTCTGGCCTCGACCGGATCGGCCGGCGGCCCCCAGATGCCGCGCCCGGTGACGCGCATGGCGCCGAAGCCAAGACGATTGACGCTGACTTCACCGCCAATCTTGAAGACGCCGGACGGCGCGGCGCTGGGCGTGGACATTTGGGGCAGCTCCTCGTTCGCCCGCATGAGATGGGCGTGCGATAGCGGGATTGCGAGCCGATGCGGCCGAGCGACGCGCAGGCGCGCTTGCCACTTGGTTTCATTTGATACTATATCCCGGCCACACCTCCTTTACCGACAGGATTCGCGTCATGGCCGATCTGTTCGACAATCCCATCGGCACCGATGGGTTCGAGTTCGTGGAATTCACCGGGCCGGAACCGGAACTGCTCGCGCGCTATTTCGAGCAGATCGGCTTCACCGCCGTGGGCAAGCACCGCTCGAAGAACGTGCTCCACTACAAGCAGAACGACATCAATTTCATCCTCAACATGGAGCCCACGGGCCAAGCCGCGGAGTTCCGCGACGCGCACGGCCCCAGCGCCAACGCCATGGCGTTTCGGGTGAAGGATGCGGCGAAGGCGCTGGAAGAAGCGGTGAAGCGCGGCGCCGAGCCGGTGGTCGGGCCAGTGGGTCCGATGGAACTCAACATTCCGGCGATCAAAGGCATTGGCGGCGCCAATGTGTATCTGGTGGATCGCTACGGCGCGCAGACGATCTACGACATCGACTTCCGTCCGATCGACGGCGCCGACTGGCGGCGGAACGCCATCGGCCTCACCTATCTCGATCACCTCACCCACAACGTCTTCCGCGGCAACATGAAGACGTGGGCGGATTATTACGAACGCATCTTCAATTTCCGCGAAATCCGCTATTTCGACATCGAAGGCAAAGTCACCGGCCTGTTCTCCAAGGCGATGACCAGTCCGGACGGGAAAATCCGCATTCCGCTGAACGAGTCGAAGGGCGAGGCAGGCAAGGTCGATCAGATCGAAGAATATCTGCAGCGCTATCGCGGCGAAGGCATCCAGCACTTGGCCTTCGGCACGGACAATCTCTACGACGTGGTCGACAAGCTGCGCGCGCGCGGCGTCGAATTGCAGGACACCATCGAGACCTATTTCGACCTGATCGACAAGCGCCTGCCCGGCCATGGCGAGCCGGTGGAGGAATTGCGCAAGCGCCGCATCCTGCTCGACGGCGCGCCGAGCGAAGGCCAGGGCCTCCTGCTGCAAATCTTCGGCAAGGACGCGATCGGGCCGATCTTCTTCGAGTTCATCCAGCGCAAAGGCAATGAAGGCTTCGGCGAAGGCAATTTCAAAGCGCTATTCGAGTCGATCGAACTCGACCAGATCCGCCGCGGCGTGTTGAAGGAGGCCAGCTGATGAGCGCGCTCA
The DNA here is from genome assembly GCA_035549815.1 of Dongiaceae bacterium. Taxonomy (GTDB): domain Bacteria; phylum Pseudomonadota; class Alphaproteobacteria; order Dongiales; family Dongiaceae; genus Dongia_A. The sequence goes on along the minus strand of DASZQC010000498.1, from coordinate 1,314 downwards.
AAGGCATTCATCACGTCGCCTATCGCTGCAAGGATGCGCGGGAGACGGTCGAGTTCTATCGCGACGTGCTGGACATGGAGTTCCAGATCGCTTTCGCGGAGGACCACGTGCCCTCCACCGGCGCTTACGATCCGTACATGCACGTCTTCCTCGATGCAGGCGGCGGCAATGTGCTGGCCTTCTTCGAACTGCCCGAGCAGCCGGAGATGAGCCGCGATCTGCAAACGCCGGTGTGGGTGCAGCATATCGCCTTCAAGGTGGACAGCCTGGAGGCGCTGCTCGCCGCCAAGGCGCGCGCGGAGGCCAAAGGGCTTGACGTGCTGGGGCCGACCGATCACGGCATCTTCAAGTCGATCTATTTCTTCGACCCCAACGGCCACCGCGTCGAACTGGCCGTCGACACCGGAACGGAGGCGGAGATGGCCGAACTGCGCCGCGTCGCGCCAGCGATGCTGGAGGAATGGAGCCGCACCAAGAAAGCGCCGCAGCACGCGGCGTGGCTGCACGAAAAGGCCCGCGCCGCGCACGCCGCGGCGAAATCGCGTCTCGGCGAGTAGCGCATGCTCGAAGAGGAACGCCGCGTCACCCTGCGCCTGGCGCTCGACCCCTATTCCTGGCGCGCCGGCGACAAGGCGGACTGGGCGATGCGGCTGGCGGGCGCGACCGAAGCGGCGGCGCCGCAGATCATCTCGGTGGAAAGCTATGAGATCGGCGACACGCTGATCTTCCTGCGCCTGCGCACGCGCGAGGAGCCAAAGCGGCTGAAGAAGCTCTTGCGCAACGACGAACGCTTCATGCGCCTGCGCGCGCGCCTTGCCGATCTCGACGTGCGGCCGGAATTCGAAATCGACGAAAACAAAAATGATAGGGATCGCGCATGAAACTGGCTTCGCTGCGGCATGGCCGCGACGGACGTCTCGTCGTCGTCTCCGACGATCTGGCGTGGTGCACCGATGCGCGTCTCATTGCACCGACTTTGCAGGCGGCGCTGGACGATTGGGATCACGCCGCGCCGAAGCTGCGCGCGCTGGCGGAGAGCCTCGCCAACGACGCCGCGCCGAAAGAGCGCTTCCACGAGCGCGAATGCGCTTCGCCCTTGCCGCGCGCCTATCAGTGGGCGGACGGTTCGGCTTACGTCAATCACGTCGAGCTGGTGCGCAAAGCGCGCGGCGCGGAGATGCCGGCAAGCTTCTGGACCGATCCGCTGATGTATCAGGGCGGCTCCGACACGTTTCTAGGCCCGCGCGATACGATCCCGCTCGCGGACGAAAGCTGGGGCTGCGATTGCGAGGCCGAGATCGCCGTCATCGTCGA
>DASZQC010000497.1:0-12837 GCA_035549815.1 Dongiaceae bacterium | reverse complement strand
ACCCGCATTGGCGCGAGGATGTGAAGCGCGCCGAGATGCTGATCCGCACCGCGCGCCAGCATGTCGGCAACGACATCCGCCTGATGGTCGATGCCGCGACCGCCTGGGACCGGGCGGAGGATGGGCTGCCCCTGATGCCGATCTTCAAAGACAACAATTTCCTGTGGGTCGAGGCGCCGTTGCCGATCGACGATCTGGAGGGCCACGCGCGATTCCAGGGCTTCGGCGTGCCGATCGGCGGCGGCGATCTGGGCCTGACCACGCGCTACGAGTACGACTACGCCTTCGAGGTGGGCAAGATCGACATCGCCCAGCCGGACGTGACCATGGCCGGCGGCATCACCGAGCTGATGCGCATCGCCGCCGTCGCGAGGAAACGCGGCAAGCGTGTGGTGACGCACGGTTACAAGTCGAACATCACCATCGCCGCCAACCTGGCCTTCCTGTCCCAGCATTGGGACGACGAGCCGGCGGAATATTCCACCAGCAAGTCCGAAATCCGCTGGAAGCTCACCAACGAGCGCTTCGACATCGGCAGCGACGGCCGCATCCAGGTGCCGGAAACGCCGGGATTGGGCGTGAGTTTGGATATGGCCGTGGTGGAGAAATTCAGGGTTGGTTAGCGCCACCCCCACCCGAACGCGTCATGGTCGTGCTTGGCACGACCATCCACGAATTTGCCTCAGCAAACGCGTTGTCGCCCAGCGAAACTCGTAGATGGTCGGACCAAGTCCGACCATGACGGAAAGAGTGGGGTCTAGCGCTTATCTGCGCGCAACCGTTCGACCAAATCTTCATTGAGCTCGATGCCGAGGCCCGGACGGTCCGGCAAATCCATGTAGCCGTCGACCACCGCCGGCTCCGGCGAGACGAGCTCGCGCCGCAGCAAACTGTCGAACACCTTGGGTGAGACATATTCAAAGACCGGCGCCGGGCCGCAGGCGGCCTGGAAATGGCGGCCAACGGCAGAGGTGATGCCGGTCTTCCAGCCATGCGGCACCACTTCGGCGCCCATCAGCTCGCACAGATCGGCGATGCGGCGGATTTCGGTCAGCCCGCCGCCGCGGCCGATATTGGGCTGCACCACGCCGACCTTGCCGCGGGTCAGCCATTCGTGGATTTCGAAGCGCGTCGCCGCCGCCTCGGCCCCGCCGATGCGAATGGAGCTCCGCGCCGCCAATTGCGCGTGGCCCTCCAGATCGTCATGCTGCAACGTAGCTTCGGCGAAGAAGATATCGCAATCGGTGATCCGTTCCAGCACCCAGAGCGCGTCGTGCCAGTTCTGCCAGCGATAGCCGAAATCGACCGCCATCAGGATGTCGTCGCCGAGCATCTTGCGGCCGCGTTTGATGAGGCCCACCAGCTCGCGGTCGGTGACGAGGTCGTAGAACAGGACCTCCATCTTCACCGCGCGGAATCCGTTTTCCAGGGCCGCGTCGAATTGCCGGCCGATCTCGGTCATCAGCGTCTCGACCGGCCGCCCCAGCGACATGCCGGGGAAGATGGTGCAATAGGGCCGCAGCTTGTCGCGCCGGGCGCCGCCCAGCAGCTTGTAGGACGGCACGTTGTGCTGCTTGCCGGCCAAGTCGTACAGCGCGATATCGATGGCGGAGATGGCATGGATGCCGAGGCCACGCCGGCCGGGCCAGAAAGTGCCGTCATAGAGCTTCTGCCACAGGCCGGTTGTCTCCAGCGGGTCGGCACCGATCAGGATCTCGGAGACGTTGCGGCTCCACAGATGCGCGGTCGGCATCTCCAGGAACGCCTTCACCACATGCGGCGGCGCGTCGGTCTCGCCGATGCCGGTGCGCCCCGCCTCATCGGTCAGGCGCACGATGACGGTGTCGGTGGTGCCGTCCAGATCGCCGGCGGCGGGATTCGGGCCGATGACCGGAATGACCTCGATCGCGGCGATCTTGCTCAAGGGTGGTCTCCTAGTAGGTGGCGCGGCCGCCGCTCAGATCGAAGGTGAAGCCGGTGGTGAAGCTGCAGGCCGGGGAAACGATCCAGGCGATCATCTGCGCCGCCTCTTCCAGCTCGCCGCAGCGGCGCATCGGGATCTTCGCGGTCATGTAATCGACCGTCTGCTGCGGCAGGGCATCCACCATCGCGGTGCGGATCACCGCCGGCGCCAGGGCGTTGATGGTGATGTTGCTGTCGACATAATCCTTGGCCATGCTCTTCACCAGGCCGATCAACCCTGCCTTGGTCGCCGAATAGGCCGTCATGCCGGCATTGCCTTCCTTGCCGGCGATGGAGGCGATATGCAGCACGCGGCCGTATTTCTGGTTCAGCATGTGCGGCAGCACGACTTGCGACAGCAGGAACGCGCCGCGCAGATTGATCTGGTAGACCAGGTCGAAATCCTCCGGGTCGACCTGGTGTGCCGGAATGTTGGTCTTGCCGGTCACGCCGGCGCAGTTCACCAGCGCATCGATCCGGCCGAAGCTCTTCGCTGCATGCTCGACCATCGCGCTGATCGAGGTCCGGTCCGTCACGTCGAGCTTGCCGGAGATCGCCTTGCCGCCGCGTCCCTTGACCTCCGCCGCGACCTTGTCGGCGCTCGCGCCATCGCGGTCGAAGCTCGCCACAGAAACACCCTGCGCCGCCAGCTCGAAGGCCGTCGCGCGACCGATACCGCTGCCCGCTCCGACCACGATCGCGGAGTATTGGGGCTTGTCGAAATAGTTCACCATGACCTCTTTTTCTTGGGTCCCCTGACTTGCCGGCCGCCTTGCGCACAGCTTCGTTCCACCGGGCGGTCTGCTTGACCGCTTTTTTTAGCCTATGTTAGCCTATTCCTGCATCTTGAATATGCGTCCAGCATTTCGGAAATCGCCGAGCGGGCAAACCGGACCAGAAGGGCAGCCGAATGCCCCCGTCCGGAAAGGGGAGACGGGTCCGGGCGCCGGACCCAACCATACAGGCTGGGAGGCCACCTCATGCACAAGCAGAAACAGGATCTGAGCGCGCTGACGCAACTGTCGGCCCGCTCCGCATTGTCGCGCCGACAGGCACTGATCGGCGCCGGCGCTCTGGGCGCTGCCGCAGCGTTCGGCGCACGGCCGGCTTTCGCCAAGACCACCATGACCTGGATGGGCTGGCAGGGCTATGAGACGCCGATCCTCTCCGGCAGCTTCATCGCCGACAACGACATCGATTTCCAGCCGACTTTCATCTCCTCCAATGAGGAGATCATCACCAAGCTGCAGGCCGGCGGCATCGGCAAGACCGATTTGATCACCATGTATTTCGGCTACCTGCCGCTGATGGCGGAAGGCGAGCTGCTGGAGCCGATCGACACCTCGAAGATCGACCAGATGTCGAAACTGATCCCGCAATTCGTCTCGCAGGAAGCGATCAAGTATGACGGCAATTTGATGGGCGTGCCGTGGAACTGGGGCTCGCTGCCGCTGATGTACGACCCGGCTGCGGTCAGCTCCGTACCGGAGAGCTGGCTCGATATCCTGAAGCCGGAATATCAGGGCAAGGTCGCCATGGTCGACGATCCGCTGGGCAACCTGCTGATCTGGGGCACCGTCGTGACCGGCAAGCCGATGGGCACCATCCTGACCAAGGAGGAGATGGTCAAGGTCATCGACCAGTTGATCGAGATCAAGACCAAGCACGCCCGCGCCTTCTTCCCCGGCTACGGCGACATGTCGGACGCTTTCGCCCGCAACGAGGTCGTCGTGTCGGCGATCGGCTGGGAAGCGGTGGCGGTCTGGACCCAGGCCAAGGGCAAGACCATCAAATACACGATCCCCAAAGAAGGCACCGGCATGTTCATGGATTGCCTGTGCATCCCCAAGGACGCGCCCAACATCGAGCTCAGCTACAAGATGATCAACCACGTCGTCTCGGCCGAGCCGCAGAAGCAGTTCGCCACCGAGCAGAGCGCCGGCATCACCAACCTCGACACGGTGCCGATGCTGCCCAAGGAGCTGGCGGAATCGTACAACTACGCCGACATCGACGGCTTCATGAAGAAGGCCCGGCTGCAACCGGTGCCGCCGACGGAATCCGATGGGTCGGTGGCGACCTATGACGATTTCCTGACCGAGTATCAGCGGCTATCCAAGGCTTAGGCATGGCAAAGGCCTGAGCATGATCAAGCGGCCGGCATGGGAGCGGCAGAACTGGCTCCTCGTGCCGGCCGCCTTGATCTTCCTGGGCGCCTTCGTCGCGCCGCTGCTCTATTTCCTGGTGATCAGCTTCTGGTCGGTGAAGGCGCGCATCATGCGCCCGGACTTTATCCTGAAGAACTACATCGCCACCTGGGTGGACTATTACGACGCGATGGGCAGCACTTTGGCCATCGCACTTGCCATCGGTGCGCTGACGACCTTGCTCGCCTTTGGCTTTGCCTATGCCATCCGCTTCAAGTGCGGCCGGTTCGAGGGGCCGCTGCTGTTCCTGGCGCTGATCACGCTCTTCGGCGGCTATCTGGTGAAGATCTATGCCTGGAAGAGCATTCTGGGACGCGAGGGCATCCTGAACCAGTTCCTGCTGTGGACCGGCGTGATCGACGAACCGCTGGAAACCCTGCTTTATTCGGTCAACGGCGTGATCATCACCCTCACCTATTTCCTGCTGCCCTTCGCCATCCTGCCGATCTACGGCAATCTGCGCGCCATCAAGCCCGCCACCATCGAGGCGGCGCGCGATCTCGGCGCCGGGCGATGGGCCGTGCTGCGCGACATCGTCATCCCGCAATGCGAGAAGGGCATCGTCATCGCCTTCACCTTCGCCTTCCTGATCACCGCCGGCGATTACGTGACGCCGCGCTTCGTCGGCGGCGGCGCCGCCATGATGGGGCATTTCATCGAGCTGCAATTCTCCCTCGGCTTCAACTGGCCGATGGGCAGCGCCATGGCTTTCACCGTCATGGCCGTGTCGCTGGCCCTGGTGATGCTGTTCCGTGCCGGTCTACGTCGGGCGTTGCAGCCATGAAGCGCCTGACCGCACACCTCGCCGATCTCGGTTGGCAGGCCTTTGCCGTGCTGGCGGCCATCTTCATGGGCGTGCCGCTGGTGCTCGTCGTTCTGTTCAGCTTCAATCAATCCGCCTTGACCAGCCTGCCGCTGACCGGCTTCACCCTGGACTGGTACCGCAAGCTGTTCTCGCTCGGCGCTTTCTGGCCGGCCTTGTGGAACAGCCTGATCGTCGCCGGCTTCGTCGCGATCCTGTCGGTCGCCATCGGCACCATGGCGGCGCTGACCCTGGCACGGATGGCGCAGCGTCGCGCCGAGTGGCTGATCGGCCTCATCAGCGTGCCGATGATGCTGCCGGCCCTCATCATCGGCGTCGCGATGATGAGCTATTTCGTGCGCTTGGTGGATCTGCCGCTGGGCCTGCCGACCGTGATCCTCGGCCATCTGGTCATCGCGCAGCCCTTCGTGATCCTGATCGTGTTCTCGCGCCTCGCGACCTTCGACTGGGCCGTGGTGGATAGCGCCCGCGATCTCGGCGCCTCGCCGTTGCGGGCCTTTTTCACCGTGACCCTGCCGATCATCCGGCCGACCATCGTGGGTGCGGCGCTGATCGCGCTCTCCATCTCGCTGGACGATTTTGTCATCACCTTCTTCACCATCGGTGGCGGTAACACCCTGCCGACCCTGGTGTGGGGCATGGTGCGCACCTCGCTCGACCCGACCATCAACGCCATTGCCACCTTGCTGATCCTGCTCAGCGTCGGCTCCACCCTCCTCGCGCTCCGGGTCAGTTCCTACCGTGGCTAGCATCAGCTTCGATTATGGCGGCCATGTCGCCTTGGTCACCGGTGCCGCCCGGGGCCTCGGCTTCGCCATCGCCAAGGCGTTGCACGATGCCGGCGCCACTGTCGCGGTCAACGACCGCACGGCGGAAAACTGCGCCGCCGCCATCGCTCGCTTGGGCGGCGGTGTCCGATTGATCGCAGCGCCCGCCGATCTCGCCCTGCCGACCGGACCAGCACAGGCGGTTGCGGCCTGTGGCCAGCAGCTCGATTTCCTGATCAACAATGCCGCCGTGAATGTCGAGAAGCCGGTCGCGGAGACCGATGACGCGCATTGGGATACCCATCTCAACGTCAACCTGCGCGCGCCCTTCCTGGCCACCCAAGCGGCCTTACCGCTGCTGAAGGCGAGCAAGGGCTGCATCGTCAACATCGCCTCGGAGCTCGGCCTGCACGCCATCGCCAACAATGTCGCCTATGTCTCTGCCAAGCACGGCCTCGTCACCATGACCAAGGCCATGGCGATCGAGCTGGCGCGGTTCGGCATCCGTGCCAACGCCCTGTGCCCCGGCACCATGGATACCGAGTTGATGCGCGATTGCGCGGCGGACAGCGGCGACCCGGCCGCCTATTACGCCGCCTTCGACCGTTATCACCCGATCGGCAGGCTGGCCTCGCCGTCGGAAATTGCCGGTTTCGTTCTGACGCTCCTGTCACCCGCCGCAGGTTTCATGACCGGCTCGGCCATCGCCATCGATGGCGGCAGTTCCGCGGGGCGGACCTGATTATGGAATTCACCGGCAAGAATATCCTGGTCACAGGTTCCACCCGGGGCATCGGCGCGGCGGCGGCGCGATTGTTCCTGGAACGCGGCGGCGCTGTGATTCTGCATGGAAGGCGCCCATCCGATGTCGACGCGGCTGTCGCCCGTTTGTCGGCGCAGCATGCCGGCCGCGTGCGCGGCCTCGCCGCCGATCTTTCCGACCGCGACCAATGCCGCTCGCTTGCCAAGCAGATAGATACACTCGACATCCTGGTGAATTGCGGCGGCGTGTTCCGCGAAGCTGCCATCGCCGATACCACCCTCGCCATCTGGGACGAGACCATCGCCGTGAACCTGACCGCCCCTTGGGTCCTGTCGCGCGAGATTCTGCCCGTTCTGCGCCAGCGGAAAGGCATCATCGTCAATGTCGGGTCGGATGCGGCGATGCTGGGCTATGCCGGCTGCGTCGCCTATTGCGCCTCGAAAGGCGCGCTGGTCGGGCTGACCCGCGCGCTGGCGACGGAAATCTCACCGGATGTGCGCGTGCTCTGTGTCTGCCCCGGCCCGACCGAGACCGACATGATGCGCGACAGCATCGCCACCGCACCGGACGAGGCGAAGGCGCGGCAACAATGGGCCGCTTACACCCTGCTGGGTCGCGTCGCGCGGCCGGAGGAGATCGGCACGGCCATCCTTCTCGCCGCTTCGCCCCGCGCCACCTTTTCGACTGGCAGCGTGATCATGGCCGATGGCGGCGCGACGGCCGGCAAGCGGGTCTAGGCCAGCACCCTTTGCGCCGTCCGGCTCCAGCCGACGCGCATCTTCTGGCCGATCTCCGCGCGCCCTGCCTCCACCACATCCTGCGCGCGCAGCTTCTCGCCGCCGGGCAGCGCCAGCACATACTTCACGTGGGCGCCCAGGAACACGGCCTCCTCGACCTGCCCGGTGATCTCGACATCCGCCCGCTCGCCGTCGCGGAGCCGGTGCACATTTTCCGGCCGCACCACCAGCGCCACGTCGCCTGCCGGGCCGTCATCGTCCAGGGAAAGCCCGCAGGCGGTTTCGATCCGCCCGCCTTGTCGCCTTCCCTTCAGCAGGTTGGCCTCGCCGATGAAACCGGCGATGAAATGCGTCGCCGGGCGCAGATAGATCTCCTCCGGCGTGCCGAGCTGTTCGATGCGCCCGTCTTTCATCACCGCGATGCGGTTGGCAAGGCCCAGCGCCTCGCTCTGGTCATGGGTCACGAAGACGAAGGTGCCGCCGATGGTGCGATGGATGCGGCGCAGCTCTTCCTGCATCGCCTGGCGCAGCTTCAGATCGAGGGCCGCCAACGGTTCATCCAGTAGCAGCACCTGCGGGTCCATGACCAGCGCCCGCGCCAGCGCCACGCGCTGCTGCTGCCCGCCGGACAATTGCGCCGGCATATGATCTTCGTAGCCGTCCAGGCGCACCAGCGCCATCGCTTCGCGCACACGCGTGTCGATCGCGGCGCGGTCCAGCTTCTTCAGCCGCAAGCCATACCCGACATTCTGCCGCGCGTTCATGTGCGGGAAGAGGCCATAGCCCTGGAACACCATGTTGATCGGCCGATGCTCGGGGCCCTGATCCGTGATGTCGGCGCCGTTGACCTCGATGCGGCCGCTGCTCGGTTCGACGAAGCCGCCCATCATGCGCAGCAACGTCGTCTTGCCGCAGCCGGAGGGACCGAGGATCGCCAGGAAATCGCCGCGCGGAATATCGAGGTCGAGCGGATGCACGGCCGTGATCGCGCCATAGACGCGGCTCAATCCGCGCAATCGTACCGCGATGTCCGGTGCCGCCATGCCCCTGCCTGTCGCGCTTATTCCGGTATGCCGGAATTAAGTCCGATATTGTGATCTCCCGGCGGCAACTCTACAGTCTCGCGCTGAAAACTCAAATGCCGGGGGCACGTACCGCATGGCGCGCAAACCAGACTGGCGCATCGTCACCGACAGCCGCGACAAGCTCGGCGAAAGCCCGCAATATAACAGCGCGACCGGCGATCTGTTCTGGATCGATTTCTACGGCCCGACCATCCGGCGCCTGTCGCCCGACGGCAAGCGCAAGGATTGGACGCTCTCGCAGTTCGTCAATATCGGCTCCGTCGTGCCGTGCGAGGACGGCCGCCTGGTGATCGGCGTGGAGAGTGGCCTGTTCTTCTTCGATCCGGAGGACGGATCGGTCACGCCCTTCGCCGATCCCAACCATGGCCGCGTCGACCTGCCCTATAACGATGCGAAGGTCGACCGGCACGGCAATTACTGGATCGGCAATTTCGACGCGACGGAATCGGCACCGCGCGGCGTGCTCTATGTCTACAATCGCAAGGGCAAGTGGCGGATCGGCGACAGCGGCTTTGTCGTCTGCAACGGTCCGACCTTCTCGCCCAAGGGCGACGTGCTCTATTTCAGCGATTCCCTGGGCCGGCAAAGCCTGGCCTATGATCTCTCGCCCGACGGCAAGCTGACCAAGCGCCGGGTGTTCCAGAAATACAGCGAGGCCGATGGCTTGCCCGACGGCTGCTGTGTCGACAGCGAGGGCTGTGTGTGGATCGGCATGTATGACGGCGGCAAGGTGTTCCGCCTGTCACCTGGTGGAGAACGCCTCGAAACTTGGACGTTGCCGGCGCGTTTCATCACCTCCTGCTGCCTCGGCGGCAAGGATCTGCGCACGCTCTACGTCACATCCGCGCAGGCGCCGGATGGCAGCCAGCCGGACGGCGGCGCGCTGTTCGCGACCGAAGTGGATGTGCCCGGCCTGCCGGAGCCCTTGTTCCGACCGGTCTGAGCAAGGGTGGCGTGGATGAGTGACAGGCTCGCAGGCAAGAAAGCATTGATCTATGGCGGTGGAACCGGCATCGGCTTGGCGTGCGCCGAAGCGATGGCGCGTGAAGGCGCCGCTGTCCTCATCTCCGGCCGCCGCGAAGCTGTGCTGCGTGACGCGGTGCAAGGATTGAAACAACATGGCAGGGCCGATTGCGCCGCCGGCGACGCCACCATTGCCGCTGACGTGCAGCGCGTCACCGATGCGGCCGTCCGTTTCATGGGTGGCCTCGACACGATCCTCGTGAGCGCTGGTGCCGGCGGCCGTACATCGATCTTCGACACGCCGGTCGAGGAATTCCAGCGCATTATCGACCATTCATTGTTGCCGGCCTTTCTGGCCATGCGGCTCGGTGCGTCACATCTGTTGGCCGCCGGCAAGGCCTCGGTCACCGTGATCTCCTCCATGTATGGCCTCGTCGGCGCCAAGGAGCGCGCCGGCTATTGCGCCGGCAAGCACGGCGTGATCGGGTTGGTGAAATCCGCCGCGCTCGATTTCGCGGACAAGGGCGTGCGGGTCAATGCGATGTGCCCCGGCTTCGTCGAGACGCCCCTATCGCTCGAGGTGGTGAAACAAGAGCCGAACCCGGAAGCGGTGCTCGAAGCCAAACGACGCATGCACCCGATCCCGCGCGCCGGCAAGCTCGAGGAGATCGGCGAACTGGCCGTCTATCTGGCCAGCGATGCGGCGGCCTTTGTCACCGGCCAGGCGATCGCCATCGATGGTGGTTATTCGGCGCGATGATAAAGGGGAGATGGTGATGAGCGGTCTTCTGGTGGGCAAGCGCGCCTATGTCACCGGCGGTTCCAGCGGCATCGGCGCCGGCATCGTCAAGATCTTCGCGGAAGAGGGTGCACGCGTGGCCATCGGCTGCGTGCGCCAGGCCGCGCAGGCCAGGGCGATGGCCGAGAGCCTGCCGGGCGGCAACCACGTCGTGGTGCAGGCCGACCTCTACGACAAGGCGCAGACCGAGCGTGCCGCGGACGAGGTGATCGCCGGGCTTGGCGGCCTCGATATCTTCGTGCACAGCGCCGGCATCGACGTGACCCAGACCGCGCCGACGCACGAGACGTCGGACGATCTCTGGGACCGCATGATGAACCTGCACTTGAATGCCGCGTTTCGCCTGTCCAAGAAGCTGATCCCAACGCTGCTGAAAGGCAAGAATCCGTCGATCGTCTTCATCGGGTCGGTCTGCGGCCTGGTCGCCTGGGAAGGCGACGTTGCCTACAACGTGGCCAAGGCTGGCCTACAGCATCTCGCCCGCTGCATCGCCTCCGACTATGCCAAGCAGGGATTGCGCGCCAATGTGATCGCGCCCGGCGTCATCGATACACCGCTGACCCGCGCCTATGCCGGCGGCATGCCGGGTGGCGAGACGGAGGGCTTGAAGGTCCTGGCCAACATGCATCCGATCGGCCGCTATGCCAAACCGCACGAGATCGCGGAGGCAGCAGCCTTCCTCGCCTCTGATAGGGCTTCTTTCATCACCGGCGTCGTGCTTCCCGTCGACGGCGGCCTCACCATGGTTTGAACACTCAAGGAACAACATGCCCTTCGAGACCATCTCGCCCCGCTTTACCGGTACCGCGCCGCGCCTGAAGATCATCGATGTCGAATGCCATGTCCTGCTGGCACCGGATTACGATGCCAGCTTCACCTCTTCCGCGCAGGACAGCATCGTCGTCGTCATCCGCACCGATGGAGGCGTCACCGGCATCGGCGAGTGCGACGCCAATCCCTGGATGGCGAAGACCTGCATCGAGGCGCCGGGCACCCACACGATGGGTCTCTCGATCAAGGAGATGCTGATCGGTGCCGATCCGTTCCAGATCGGCGATCTGTGGAAGAAGATGTATCTGGGCACCGCAATGAACGGCCGCCGCGGCATGGTCATCCACGCTATGAGCGCGGTCGACATGGCGCTGTGGGATTTGTGCGGCAAGGCGCTGGGCAAGCCGGTGCATGAGCTGCTCGGCGGCGCCACGCGCCAGTCGATCACGCCCTACGCCTCGCTGCAGCCCGCCGGCCACCGCTTCGAGGAATACCGCGACGCGCTCTGCGCCTCGGCGGAAAAGGCCAAGGCGCTCGGCTTCAAGGCGATGAAGACCGAGATCACCATGAACGGCCCCTACGGCCATGGCGGCATGCGCGAGAGCTATGAGCGCCACACCGAGGTGCTGGCCGCGGTGCGCAAGGCGGTCGGACCGGACGTCACGCTGATGGTCGACGTCCAATATCTGTGGAAGGATGCGGCCACCTGCCTGGAGACGGTGAAGGACTGGGGCGAGTTCAACATCTATTTCCTGGAGACGCCGCTCTGGTCCGACAATGTGAAGGAGATGGCGAAGCTGGTGGAAAAGGCACCGATGAAGATCGCCTTCGGCGAATGGCTGGCGACCCGCTTCGAGTTCGAGGAGCTCATGGACATCGGCAAGGTCCAGGTGGCGCAGCCCGACGTCGGCCGCGTCGGCGGCATCGGCGAGGCGACCGTCGTCTGCGACATGGCGAAGGCGCGCGGCCGCACCATCGTGCCGCATTGCTGGAAGACCGGCATCTCGATCTCCGGCACGGCGCATCTCGCCTTCGTGACCGATCATTGCGCCTTCATCGAATACCTGCCGCCGCAGCTCTGCCACGAGCGCCTGCGCCGCGAGCTCGCCCATGAGGAGCTGGTCCTGCGGCCCGACGGCACGATCCCGCTGCCGACCAAGCCCGGCCTCGGCGTCGAGGTCGATTGGGACGTGGTGAAACGGTATCGGGTCGCCTGAGTGCACTTTTGGCGGAGGACTGAACATGGGTGAACGGCCGGCCAGGAGACTGAACGGGCGCGTCGCGGTGGTCACCGGCGGCGCTCAGGGCATCGGCTTCGGCATCGCCAAGCGCCTGGCGGAAGAGGGCGCCGCCGTGGTGATCGCCGACATCAAGGAACAGGCGGCCAAGGGCGCCGCGGCGAAGCTCTGCGCCTGCGGCGCGCCGGCCAGCGGCTTCGGCGTCGATATCGGCGACGAGGAGAGCGTCGCGGCGCTCGCCGACTTCATCGAGGAGAAGCACGGACGCTGCGAGATCCTGGTCAACAATGCCGCCATCCCCGGCGGCGCCAGCATCGAGACGATGACTATGCAGACCTATCACGAGGTGATCCGCGTGAACCAGGACGGCGCGATCCGCGTCACGCTCGCCTTCGTGCCATTATTGAAGAAAGGCGGAGAGGGGCGCCGGATCCTCAACATCGCCTCGATCCTGGGCGTGCGGGGCTGGCCGGAGCACATTCCGTACTCGACCGCGAAGGGCGCCATCGTCAACTTCACGCGAGCGCTCGCCTGCGATCTCGCTCCGCACAACATCATGGTCAACGCGCTGGCGCCGGGCTTCGTCGATACGCCGATGTCGATCCAGCCGGACGGATCGCATGAATACGATTCCGACTGGTTCCGCGACATCTACGTGAAATACGGCCGCATCCCGCTCCGCCGCTTCGTCAATCCCGAGGACATGGCGGGACCGGCCTATT
>DASZQC010000496.1:0-5071 GCA_035549815.1 Dongiaceae bacterium | reverse complement strand
GCCGCTGTTCATGACGACGATCTTGTCGGCCATCGTCATGGCTTCGATCTGGTCGTGTGTCACATAAACGGTGGTCGTCTTGAGGCGCTGATGCAGTTCCTTGATCTCAGTGCGCATCTGCACGCGCAGCTTGGCGTCGAGGTTGGACAGGGGTTCGTCGAATAGGAACACCTGCGGGTCGCGAACGATCGCGCGGCCCATCGCAACGCGCTGGCGCTGGCCGCCGGACAATTGCCGCGGATAGCGGTCGAGATAGGGCGCCAAGCCCAGGATGTCCGCCGCCTGCTTGACACGGCTGGCGATCACATCCTTTGGCGCGTTCTTGAGCTTCAGCGAAAAGCTCATATTGTCCGCGACGCTCATATGGGGATAGAGCGCGTAGTTCTGGAACACCATGGCGATGTCGCGCTCTTTCGGCGGGACATCGTTGACGACGCGCCCGGCGATGCGGATCTCACCGCTGGTGACGCTTTCCAGCCCGGCGATCATGCGCAGAAGCGTGGATTTTCCGCATCCCGACGGCCCCACCAGGATGACGAACTCGCCGTCCGCTATATCGACCGAAATCCCGTGCAGGATCGGCACGGCGCCGAAGGCCTTGCGCACATCGCGTATTTCGACGGCTGCCATCCCGCGGAAATCCTCCCGAAAATATGGGCTCTCTCTCGGAGCTCTTGGCCGTCTGAATATAGAGCGGAGGAATGACAGCGCAACCATTTCGCCATCGCGACGCGCAATGTCACGTAATCATCGGCGATTTCGGGCAATCATTTTGATCTGCGCGCGTCTCCGCGACGCGATTTGCCTTTTAAATGTGCAATGACAAGCTTGTCATTGCATCGCGGCAAGAATGTAGGTGGTGATTTGCGTCAATTCCATCCGCAAATCTTGAGCGCCGCGCGCATATGCTCCGGCGGCTCCGCATTCACGACAATCGGCGGCTTGTTCTTCGACAGCGGGATGGTGACGCCGCGCGCATGCAGGTGCAGCGGCGCCTTGCGCTGCTCCGGCGTCAGGGTGCCGTACATCGGCTCGCCCAGGATCGGGCAGCCGAGCTCGGCGCAATGGACGCGCACCTGATGGGTGCGGCCGGTCTCCGGATTGAGCTCCAGCCAGGTGAGCCCGCCGCCGGAACCGATCACGCGATAGGTCGTGGCAGCTTTCTGGCCCTTCGGATCGACGACCATGCGCCAGCCGCCATCCTTGCGCGTGGTCTTCAGCAGCGGCGCCTCGACCCGGCCCTCCGCCTGCGGCGGGGCGCCAACCACCACGGCCCAATAGATCTTGTCGATCCGCCGTTCCTGGAACAGCTTGCCCAGCTTGCTGAGCGCCTTGGGGTGGCGGCCTAGCACCAGGCAGCCGGAGGTGTCGCGGTCCAGCCGGTGGGCCAGGGAAGGCGGCGCCTTCAGCCCGAAGCGTAAGGCCTCGAAGCATTGCTCCAAATTCGGCCCGCCGCCCGGCCCGGCATGGACCGGCAGCCCGGCCGGCTTGTCGATGACCAGAATCAGCCCGTCGCGATAGAGCAGGCGGGCCTGGATCTCGGCCTCGCTGAGCGGCGGGGGGAATTTGGGGCGCTGGGTCTTGTTCATGCCCCTTCATAGCGGCGCCTTGAGGCACTTTCAAAGAATGGCGCAAAACGGCGGGCCGGAAGCCCCTGGCCTGACAAAGACCACTCGTTTTATGTAGAAATGGGGGTGCAATGCTGGGCTATCCACGCGATCTGACGGGTTATGGCGCCAATCCGCCCAAGGCCGACTGGCCGGGCGGGGCGCGCATCGCCGTGCAATTCGTCCTCAACTACGAGGAGGGCGGGGAGAATTGCATTCTCCACGGCGATGCCGGCTCGGAGACGTTCCTCAGCGAGATCATCGGCGCGCAGGCGTTCCTCAGCGCCCGGCACATGTCGATGGAATCGATCTATGAATACGGATCGCGTGCCGGGGTATGGCGGCTGCTCGATCTGTTCAAGTCGCGGGGCGTGCCGCTGACAATGTTCGCCGTGGCGATGGCGGCGGATCGCAACCCGGCGGTGATCGAGCGTGCGCTAGCCGACGGCCACGAGATCGCCAGCCACGGATTGCGCTGGATCAACTATCACGGCGTGCCGGTCGAGACCGAGCGCGCCCACATGGCCGAGGCGATGGAGATCCTGACCCGGCTCTGCGGCGCGCGGCCGCTCGGCTGGTACACCGGCCGCACGTCGGAGAACACCCGGCGGCTGGTGGCGGAATATGGCGGCTTCCTCTACGATTCCGATGATTATTCCGACGATCTCCCATTCTGGAGCCGGCTGGTCGACCCGAAAAACCATGGGCCACATCTCATCGTACCCTACACGCTGGATGCCAACGACATGCGTTTTGCCGCGGCGCAGGGCTTCAATTCCGGCGACCAGTTCTTCGCCTATCTGAAAGACGCCTTCGACACGCTGTACGAGGAGGGTGCCCAGGCGCCGAAGATGATGTCGATCGGCCTGCATTGCCGCCTGGTCGGGCGGCCGGGCCGCTTCGCCAGCCTGAAGCGCTTCCTGGATTACGTGCTGAAGCATGACAAGGCGTGGGTCTGCCGCCGCGTCGACATCGCGCGGCACTGGCACACGCACCATCCGTATGGACCTGAGGTGAAAGCATGATCACCGCCGAGCAGCCGCAGCACCCTTTCGGCAGCAACATGGTGAACCTTGCCGATGCGCGGCTGGGGGCGGAGGCGATCTTCGCCACCGACGATTTCTTCGCGCCCAAGGAGCGGATGCTGAACCCTGAGCCGGCAATCTTCGTCCCAGGCAAATATGACGAGCACGGCAAGTGGATGGATGGCTGGGAATCGCGGCGCAAGCGCGGTGAGGGCCACGATTACTGCATCGTGAAGCTGGGCCTGCCGGGCATCATCAGCGGCTTCGACATCGACACCAGCCATTTCACCGGCAATTATCCGCCGGCCGCTTCGATCGACGCCTGCCGTGTCGCTGGCGACCTGACGCCGAATGCAAGCTGGACCGAGATCGTTCCGTCGACGTCGTTGAAGGGCAATTCACACCACTTCATCGCGGTCGGCGATGCGAATGCCTGGACGCATCTGCGGCTCAACATCTTCCCCGACGGCGGCGTGGCGCGGTTGCGCGCCTATGGCCGCGTCGCCGTCGATTGGAACGGCTACGATGCCAAGGAACTGGTGGACCTCGCCGGGGTGGTCCATGGCGGCTATGCCATCGCCTGCAGCGACCAGCATTACGGTTCGCCCATGCAGGTGCTCTATCCCGGACGCGGCATCAATATGGGCGACGGCTGGGAGACGCGGCGCCGGCGCGAGCCCGGCAATGACTGGGCCCTGTTCGCGCTGGGCCGTCGCGGCCGCATCCGCAAGATCGAGATCGATACCGCGCACTTCAAAGGCAATTATCCCGACCGCTGCTCCATCCAGGCGGCGGAGGTGAAGGGCGGCACCGACCAGTCGCTGGTCACCCAATCCATGTTCTGGCGCACGCTTCTCCCGGAACAGAAGCTGGAGATGGACCGTCCGCACCTCTTCCAGAAGGAGATCGCCGACCTGGGGCCGGTCACCCATGTGCGGCTGAACATCATTCCCGACGGCGGGATCAGCCGCATGCGGCTCTATGGCGAGCTTGCGTAAGGAGGCGACGATGGCGCGCATCCAGGTTCCGATCCGGCCGCTGACCAAGGCGGCGTTCAAGCCCTTCGGCGACGTGGTGCAGGTGGCGGAAAGCCGCCACTACACGATCAACCAGGGCTGGGCCGAGCGCTACGCGGACCTGGCAAAGCTGGATCTGCTGGACAAAGGCGGCGCGCCCAATCTCGGCATTGTGCGGGCCGAGCCGCGACCAATGCCGCTCAAGGTTCAGTTGATGGAGCGCCATCCGCTCAGCAGCCAGATGTTCATTCCGCTGGCGCCCCGCCCGTTCCTGGTCGTGGTGGCGCCGCCGGGCAAGAAGCCCCAGACCAAAGACATCATTGGTTTTCGGACCATTGCCGGGCAAGGCGTTAATTACGCTCGCGGCGTATGGCATCATCCGCTGATCGCCCTCGACCAAAGTACGGATTTCCTGGTCGTGGACCGGCATGGCAAAGATGAGAATTGCGACGAGTTCTCGCTCGCCGACCTTGATCTGTGGATTGGAGAAAATTGAGTGATGGATTCCGGCGTTTCCGTTGCCAAGCTACCTGACCCAGCCCTTGAACAAGTCCTGACCTCCGACGCGCTCGCCTTCCTGGTGGGGCTGGAGCGCAAGTTCGGACCGGAGCGGCTGCGGCTGCTGGAGGCGCGCAAGGAGCGGCAGGCCAGGCTCGATGCCGGCGAGAAGCCGGACTTCCTGAAAGAGACGGCGCAGATCCGTGCGGGCGACTGGAAGGTCGCCAAGCTGCCCAAGGATTTGCTCGACCGCCGCATCGAGATCACCGGGCCGGTCGACCGCAAGATGGTGATCAATGCGCTCAATTCCGGCGCCTCCTGCTACATGGCGGATTTCGAGGATTCGACCGCGCCAAGCTGGGAGAATCAGCTCGACGGGCAATTGAACCTGATGGATGCGGTGCGGCGGCGGATCACGTTCGACGATCCGAACAGCGGCAAGGCCTACAAGCTCAATGAAAAGACCGCCGTGCTGCTGGTGCGACCGCGCGGCTGGCACCTGCCGGAATATCACATCCGCATCGACGGACGGCCGATGTCCGGCGCCCTGATGGATTTCGGCCTGTTCTTCTTCCATAACGCGAAAGAGCTCGTGGCGCGCGGCAGCGGCCCGTATTTCTATCTGCCGAAGCTGGAATCGCATCTCGAGGCGCGGCTGTGGAACGACGTCTTCATCTATGCGCAGCAAGCCCTCGGCGTGCCCACGGGCACCATCAAGGCGACGGTGCTGATCGAGACGCTGCCCGCCGCTTTCGAGATGGACGAGATCCTCTACGAGATGCGCGAGCACATGGCCGGCCTCAACTGCGGCCGCTGGGACTACATTTTCAGCGTCGTGAAAAAGCTGCGCAACCGTCCGGAGTATCTCTTCCCGGACCGCGGCCTGATCACGATGACGGTGCCGTTCCTCCGCGCCTACTGCCTC
>DASZQC010000495.1:0-6748 GCA_035549815.1 Dongiaceae bacterium | reverse complement strand
GCCGCCGGCAAGGACACGCGCGGCATGATCCGCCAGCACCAGTTCCTGAAGGTCGAGCTGGTCTCCATCGCCCATCCGGATCATTCGGACGAAGAGCACAAGCGCATGACCGCCTGCGCGGAAGAGGTGCTGAAGCGTCTGGGCCTGCCGTACCGGGTCATCACTCTGTGCACCGGCGACATGGGATTCTCGGCGCAGAAGACCTACGATATCGAGGTGTGGCTGCCGGGGCAGAACGCCTATCGCGAAATTTCGAGCTGCTCCAATTGCGGCGAGTTCCAGGCGCGGCGCATGAAGGCGCGCTGCCGCAAGCCGGGCGACAAGAACACGCGCTTCGTCCATACGCTGAACGGGTCCGGCCTGGCGGTCGGCCGCACCCTGGTGGCGATCCTGGAGAACTATCAGCAGCAGGACGGGTCGATCGCCATTCCGCCCGCGCTGCGCCCCTATATGAATGGCGTTGAAAGAATTGCCAAAGCAAATGGCTGATGCGTACCCGAAGCTCTCGAACGCGCGGATCCTGGTTTCCAACGACGACGGCATCCACGCGCCGGGACTGAAATTGCTGGAGCGCGTGGCGCGCTCCTTGTCCAAGGATGTGTGGGTGATCGCCCCCGAGGCCGAGCAGAGCGGCGCCAGCCATGGCCTGACCCTGCGGCGACCCTTGGCGCTGCACAAGCTTGGGCGTCGACGCTATGCCGTCGGCGGCACGCCATCCGACTGCATCCTGATGGCGGTGAAGCACATCATGACCGACAAGGCGCCGGACCTCGTCTTGTCCGGAGTCAATCGCGGCGCCAACCTGGGCGAGGATATCTTTTACTCCGGCACCGTGGCGGCGGCGCGCGAGGCGGCCTTGCTCGGCATCCGCGCCATCGCCTTCAGCCAGGTGCGGCGCGGCGACCTGCTGCCCTGGAAGACGGCGGAAGCCTTTGCCCCGGGCATCATCCGCAAGCTTTATGACGGTACCTGGCAGCGTGCGGAGCTGGTGAACGTGAATTTCCCGCCGATCCTGCCGAATCAGGTCAAGGGCATCCGCGTCGCGCCACAGGGCCGCCGCGTCGAGCATACGCAGATCAAGGCGATCAAGGATCCGGCCGGCCGCGACATGCTGTGGATCGGCGATTTCCCGACCGACGATCCGGAAGATCCCAACACCGATCTGGGCGCCATCCTGGACAATATGGTGTCTGTGACACCGTTGCATTGCGACCTGACCCATGGCGCCGGCCTGCAGAAAATGGCGGCCCTCTTCCCCAAATCCGCCGCAATTGGCGGTCAAAAGGGAAAAGGCCGCAAGCGAGCGCGCCGATGAGCCTGCATGCGCGCAAGATCCGTCTGATCATGTCGCTGCGCCGTGCCGGGATCACCGACACGCGCGTGCTGGCGGCATTGGAACGGATCCCGCGCGAGGCGTTCGTGCTGCCGCATTTCCACGACCAGGCGTACGAGGACCAGGCGCTGCCCATCGCCCAGGGTCAGACCATCAGCCAGCCGCAGATCGTGGCGCTGATGACTGAGTCCCTGCAGGTCGAGAAATCGCACAAGGTGCTGGAGATCGGCACCGGCTCCGGCTACCAGGCGGCGGTGCTGTCGCGGCTGGCGCGGCGCGTCTACACCATCGAGCGCTTCGCCTCGCTGCTGAAAGAGGCGGAAAAGCGCTTCCACGATCTGCGCATCCACAACATCACGTCCAAGGTCGCCGACGGCGCCAAGGGCTGGAAGGAGCAGGCGCCGTTCGACCGCATCATCGTCACCGCCGCGGCCGACGGCATTCCCCAGGCCCTGGTGGACCAATTGGCGGAAGGCGGCATCATGGTAGTGCCGGTCGGCGCTGAACGTGGCGAGCAGGTCCTGCTGCGCCTGACCAAGACGCCCGAAGGTCTCCATCAAGAGGTGCTGGCCGACGTGCGCTTCGTGCCCCTGGTCGGCGGCGCGTTGCCGGAAGATGACGGCTACCCCCAGCGAACGGCGCAGGGTGTATAGCCTGATGCCGGCGCATCCGCGTTCTTGCATCCTTGCGATCGGGCTTGCCGCGCTGGCGCTGGGTGCCTGCCAGCGGCACACCGGCGATTTGTTCGCGCCGCCGCCGGCACCCGCGATCGTCGCTGCGGACCAGAATTTCGGCGAGGTGGTCAACGGCCAGTATGTTGTCGCGCCGGGCGATACGGTGGCGGTGGTGTCGTCGCGTACCAACACGCCGATCCGCACGCTGATCGACCTGAACAAGCTGACGCCGCCTTACGCGCTCAGCGCCGGGCAGCGGCTCAATCTGGCGCCGCGTGGCGACTATATCGTGCAACGCGGCGACACGGTGTCGGGCATCGCCGCACGCCAGGGCGTGTCGATCAGCGCCCTCATCCAGCTCAACAACCTGCGCGAACCATACAGCCTGCAGGTCGGGCAGCGCCTGGTCCTGCCGACCGGGGCCGACGCGCCGATGGCCGTCGCCGCGGCGCAGCCTGTCGTCCCGGCAGCGGGAACGCCGCAGCCGCAACCCAATGCGCCGTCGGCTGCGCCGACGCCGATCGGCGCGGCGCCTGCCGCCTCGCCGCAACCGAACACGGCGCCGCAGGATCTGGGCGGCGGTGTCTCATCCTCCGGCTTGCCGCCGCTCCAGGGCGCGCCGGCGCCGGTTCCAGCCACGACGCCGCAGCCTCAACCACAGCCGGTCCCGCAACCGGCGCCACAGACCGCGCAGGTCGATCCGGCGCCCGCACCCGCCGCCAAGTCGACCGAAGGCGATCCGCTGCCGGCGCTGAAAGCGAGCAGCAGCTTCATCTGGCCGGTGGACGGCCGGGTGATCAGCAAGTTCGGGCAGGGCAAGGACAACACGCGCAACGACGGCATCAACATCGCGGCGCCCAACGGCGCGCCGGTGCTGGCCGCCGCCGATGGCGTTGTCGCCTATGCCGGCAGCGAGCTGAAGGGCTTCGGCAACATGGTGCTGGTGCGTCACGCCGACGGCTGGGTCACCGCCTATGCGCACAATTCATCGCTGCTGGTGCAGAAGGGCGCCAAAGTAAGGCAGGGCCAGACCATCGCCCGCGTCGGCAGCAGCGGCAATGTCGACAAGCCGCAACTCCATTTCGAGCTGCGCCAAGGTACCAAGGCCGTCGACCCGATGAAGGTGCTGACGCACTGAGGTTGGCCGTCTAATCACCTGTATGCGTTTTATTCTCCGTCATGCCAAGGCCAAGCCCACGGCTGTCCGGTTTAGGTTTTCGACGTGGCGAGAAAACACAAGTGTGGCTGGTCTTATGGTGGAAGACACCATAGCAGGACACGGAATCTCCCACCCTCATCCCAAACCCGTCATGCCAGGATTTAGTCCTGGCATCCACGAGTTTGCCTGTCGAAGGTGCAGTTTCCCCGACGGAATGCTCGCGTGTCAGGCGCTTCCGAGCCGGTACTCGTGGATGCCAGTGCCAAGCCCTGGCACGACGTGAGGGAGTACGAGTGTTGCTGATTTAAACCGGACAGTCGTGGAGCAAGCCTTGGGATGACGACGGAGTTTTCGAAATGAGCCCTTTACACGAGCGCCTGCGTCTTAGCGCAGCCGATCCTTGTATTCCGTATAGATCAGGATCTTGTTCACCGTCTCGCCGTCGTCCGACAGCGGCAGGAACACGGTGCCGGCCTCGAGCCATTCGCGGGTCGGGTCGAGGGTCCGGTCGGCGTCATAGAGCGGCCCCTTGCGCGCGATGACGCTCTGGTAGTTCTCGATCACATCCTCCTGCGACCGCCCGTCCCAGGCTTCGAACACGCTGCGGCCGGTCGGGTTGTGGCCGCGCGCCTCGGCCTCGCGCGTGCCGACCAGGCGGTAGGTGAGGGTAAGCGGTTCGTATCCCACATCGACCATGACGATGCCGGGCAGATAGCTCGGGAAATCCAGCGGATCGATGTCGGCGCGGCTCGGCATCGTCCGCTTGCCGCGTTTGCTGTTCCAATAATGATACAGCGCCAGAATCCGCGGATGACAGAATTCGAGAAAGTCGAGGTTGGTCCAGCGCGGATAACGTTTGCTCATGATCCTGAGGAATCCCAAGGTTGATCAGGTCATCAGCCGTCAAGCTATCGCCATTGACGAGTCGAAAGCAACGACGTCGACTTAGGCTGGCGCCCATGCCAGCCACGCTGCTATCCCTACGGCCGCCAACAACACCGCAAGCAGCAGTTCCAGCGCGCTGGGTGCGGCGCTGCGCGTGCCGGAGTGCTTCCCGCGGTTTGAAAACACACGCCAATTCCAGCGGCGGACGCGTCGGTGCTGCTCATGCCGCCTGCGCCAATCGTCCATCCATCGTGCCCGCTGCTAGCGGTCCTGCCAGATCGGGCTGCGCTTGCACAAGAAGGCGTCGATGCCTTCGTGCGCGTCGATCGCCTGCATGTTCTCGGTCATGATGTGCGATGCGTAATCGTAGGCGTGCTTCAGATCCATATCGAGCTGGCGATAGAAGGCGCCCTTGCCGACCTTGATCGTATAGACCGACTTGGCGGCGATCTTTCGGGCCAGGGCCATGGTCGCGTCGGCAAGTTGCGCCTCCGGGACGTGGCGGTTGATCAGGCCGATCTGCTGCGCTTCCTCGGCGCCGATCATGTCGCCGGTCAGCAGCATTTCCATCGCATGCTTGGGCGCCACGGCGCGGCTCAGCGCCACCATCGGCGTGGAGCAGAACAGGCCGATATTGACGCCCGGCGTGGCGAACTTCGCATCGTCGGCGGCGATCGCCAAGTCGCAGGTGGCAACCAACTGGCAGCCGGCCGCCGTGGCGACGCCATGCACTTCAGCGATGACGGGCCTGGGGAAATCGGTGATCGCCATCATCAGCCGGCCGGCGAGGGCAAAGACCTTGCCGTAGAAGCCGGGCGTCGGGTCGGCGCACATCTCTTTCAAATCATGGCCGGCGCAGAAGGCGGCCCCGTTGCCCGACAGGATGACCACGCGGACCTTGCTGTCGTGCGCCATGGATTCGAGATGCGTCAGCAATTGCCGCATCATCTCCAATGACAGCGCGTTGCGCATCTCCGGGCGGTTCAAGGTGAGTCGGACAACACCGTCGGTATCTTGTCGCGTGACGAGATCGCTGCGGATCATCATGATGGTCGTCTCCTATGCCCAGAAAGATGTTGTTTGTTTTGTGGTCTCCGATCACACCTGCGCGGCAATGAACAGATAATCGCCGCCGACATCCTCGTATTCCGAGGTCGCCTGCTCGAAGCGGCCGCGCGCAAGATCCAGTTTGAGGCGTTCGACGCCCTGATTCAACTCGTCGCGATCCGCCAGGTTGGCGAAGGACGAGATATTAGCGCGAACGCGCTCGTCGAGATATAGATGGGGTTGATGCTTGCCGCTGTAAAGGAACAGGTCGACCGGCTGTTCCGGCATCCAGCACAAGCGCTGAATCCAGGTGCGGAAGCCCGCGCGCCGCAACGAAATTTCGATGGTGGGCCAATCCGGCATCTGGTCGGCGAATCGCGCGATCATGCGCGGGAAATAGGCCCGCAGCCAATAGCGCATGATCTGTTCCGGCAAGGCGGTCAGGATCACCAGGCGACCTCCGTCGATCACCCTTGCCGCTTCCGCGAAGGAGGTTTCCAGATCGGCGAAGTGGTGCAGCGCCATGGTGCAGATGGCGCCGGCAAAGCTCTCGTCCGCGAAGGGCAGAGCGGCTGCATCGCCGCCGATGAGCATCAGCTCCGGCGATTTCGCATAAGCCGTGCGCAGCATCAGGCCGGAGCGATCCAATCCGTGCATGGCGAGCCCGCGCGCCTGCAAGGCGGTCGTATAGTTGCCGGTGCCGCAGCCGATATCGAGCACCCGGCCGCCGGTTTTCAAATTCAGCAATTCCACCAGGATATCGACGATGGCGGGTTCCGCATGCCGCGTCGTGTCGTAGGTCGCGCCGATGCGATCGTAGAGCGGTTGCGGCGCGAAGCTCATCGTGGTCATGGGCGCACCAGCCGCAGCATGGCCTGGGTGAGGGGCTGCTCCGGATCGCCCAGCGATGCCGTGATCGAGAAGTGGTTGAGGCCCGGCAGCACCATCAGTTCGGCTTTGGCGCCGGCCCGCACCAGCTTGTCGTGGAACCGGCGCGACTGCTCGATCCACAAAGGTGGCTCATCACCACCGACCGCGACGATGGTTTCGACCGGATTTCGCACCTGCAGGAATTGCGGGCTCAGCGGCGGCACGTCGGCCTGGGCGAGGCGCACATCCTCGTTCACCTGGATATGGAGCACCGCGTTCAAATCGTAGATCCCGGTGACCAGGATCGCTCCGGCGATGGGCGAACGCGCCAGCCCGTGGCGGCTCCAATCCTCCGCCAGCAACATGGCGGCCAGATGCGCGCCGGCCGAATTGCCCGCCACATAGATGCGGTCCGGATCGCCGTTCAGCGCAGCGGCCTGCGATCGGGTCCAGAGCAGCGCTTGCCGGGCCTGGTCGACCACGGTTGCCAGGGGCACGGTCGGGCAAAGATCGTAGTTGGGCAGGACGGTCGCGACGCCTTGGGCGGCCAGCGGCTCGGCGACGTGGCGCACATAATCCTTGGACAGGGCCCGCCAGAAGCCGCCGTGGAAGAATAGCACGATCGGGCCCGGCTGATCGGTGGAGAACCGGGCGGCGGGGAACAGGTCGGCGACCTGCCGGGGGCCGGGCCCGTAGCGCTGGTCGTAGCGGCCGGGCAGCCGGTCTTTCAGCAGGCCGGACCGCGCCAGATCGGCTTCCAGCCAGCGCTCGTGGTCGGGC
>DASZQC010000494.1:0-7894 GCA_035549815.1 Dongiaceae bacterium | reverse complement strand
CATGCCGGCCAGCACGTGATCGGCGCGGATGCGCAGGGAATCCGGGCGTAGTTCGGTCGGGATGTGGCGGTTGCCGAGATGCCAGGCGACGCGCACCAGTTGCGCGTGATCCGCGCAGCTGATGTCCAGCAGCGGCTCCGCCGCCGCCTTCACTTCCACGATGCCGCCGGTCTCCAGCGCGATGCCGTCGCCGTCGCGCAGGTGCCGCGGCTGGCGCAAGTCAAGCAGGAACGACGTGCCGTCGGCCGCCTCCAGCGCGATGCGCCGGCGGCAGCGCCGGTCGAAATCCAGGCAGACCGAGCTCAAGCGCCGCGAGGCATCCCAGGTTCCCGCCGCTTCGATGTCAAAGGCCCGCAGCATGAAGCCCCTCAATACATGAAATAACGCTGCGCCATGGGCAGGATCGCCGCCGGCTCGCAGGTGATGATGTCGCCATCCACGCGCACCTCATAGGTCTCCGGATCGACCTCGATCTTGGGCAGCAGCGCGTTGTGGATCATGGACGCCTTGCCGATGTTGCGCGTGTTCTCCACCGGGATCAGCTTCTTTTCCACGCCCAGGCGCCGGCCGAGATCGGCCTCCGCCGCGGCCTTGGAGACGAACACCACGGCGCTGTGGCTGACCGCCTTGCCCAAAGCCCCGAACATCGGCCGGTAATGTACCGGCTGCGGCGTCGGGATCGAGGCGTTTGGATCGCCCATGGGTGCCGCCGCGATCGTGCCCAGCTTCAACACCAGATCCGGCTTCACCCCGAAGAAGGCCGGCGACCACAGGACGAGGTCGGCAAATTTGCCGATCTCGACGGAGCCGATCTGTGCGCTCATGCCGTGGGCGATCGCCGGATTGATGGTGTATTTGGCGATGTAGCGCTTCACCCGCACATTGTCATTGTCGCCTTTCTCATCCGGCAACCGGCCGCGTTGCGTCTTCATCTTGTGCGCGGTCTGCCAGGTGCGGATCAGCACCTCGCCGACGCGGCCCATCGCCTGGCTGTCGGAAGAGATGATCGAGAGTGCGCCCATATCGTGCAGGATGTCCTCCGCCGCGATGGTCTCGCGCCGGATGCGGCTCTCGGCAAAGGCGATGTCCTCCGGGATGTTCGAATCCAGGTGATGGCAGACCATCAGCATGTCGAGATGCTCGTCCACCGTGTTGACCGTGTAGGGCCGCGTCGGATTGGTCGAGGACGGGATCACATTCGGCAGGCCACAGACCTTGATGATATCCGGCGCATGGCCGCCGCCGGCGCCCTCGGTATGAAAGGCGTGGATGGTGCGACCCTTGAACGCCGCTATCGTATCCTCGACGAAACCGGATTCGTTCAGCGTGTCGGTGTGGATCATCACCTGGACATCGAACTCATCGCCCACCTTCAAGCAGCAATCGATCGCCGCCGGCGTGGTGCCCCAATCCTCATGCAGCTTCAACGCAGCCGCGCCCGCCCGCACCTGCTCGATGATCGCCTCCGGCTTGGACGCATTGCCCTTGCCGGAGAAGGCCAGATTGACCGGCGCCCACTCCGCCGCCTGGATCATGCGCGCCAAGTGCCATGGGCCGGGCGTCGACGTGGTGGCGTTGGTGCCGGTCGCAGGTCCCGTGCCGCCGCCCAGCATGGTGGTGACGCCAGACATCAGCGCGTCGTCTACCTGCTGCGGACAGATGAAATGGATATGCGCGTCGAAGCCGCCGGCGGTCAGGATCTTGCCCTCGCCGGCGATCACCTCCGTGCCCGGACCGATGATGATGTCGATGCCGGGCTGGATGTCCGGATTGCCGGCCTTGCCGATGCCGGCGACGCGGCCGTCCTTGATCGCCACGTCGGCCTTCACGATGCCCCAATGATCCAGGATCAGCGCATTGGTGATGACGGTGTCGACCGCTCCTTGTGCGCGGCTGATCTGCGACTGGCCCATGCCGTCGCGGATCACCTTGCCGCCGCCGAACTTCACCTCTTCGCCATAGGTGGTGTAATCGCGCTCCACCTCGATGACCAAATCGGTGTCGGCCAAGCGCACCTTGTCGCCGGTCGTCGGGCCGAACATGTCGGCATATTGGGCGCGTCCGATTTTCATGGGCATCAGGCGTCCTCCCCCGGAACGTCGACGAGCGCCCCCATCACCTTGCCGTTGAAACCATAGACCTCGCGCTTGCCCGCCAGCGCGACCAGCCGCACCTCGCGCTTCTGGCCGGGCTCGAAGCGCACGGCGCTGCCGGCCGGGATGTCGAGCCGCATGCCATAGGCCTTGGCGCGCTCGAACTTCAGCGCCGCGTTGGTCTCGAAGAAATGGAAATGCGAGCCGACCTGGATCGGCCGGTCGCCGGTATTCGCCACCGCGATGGTAACCGCGACACGGCCGGCATTCAGCTCGACCTCGCCCGCCGCCGGAATGATTTCCCCCGGGATGATTTTTGTGGGAATCATGTCACCCTCACCGCACCGGCTGGTGCACGGTGACGAGCTTGGTGCCGTCGGGGAAGGTCGCCTCCACCTGCACGTCATGGATCATGTCGGCGATGCCGTCCATCACCTGGCCGCGCGTGACCACATGGGCGCCCGCTTGCATCAGCTCGGCCACCGATCGCCCGTCGCGCGCGCCTTCCAGCACGTAGTCGGAGATGAGCGCCACGCATTCCGGATGATTGAGCTTCACCCCGCGCTGCAGCCGCCCGCGCGCCACCATGGCGGCCAGCGAGATCATCAATTTGTCCTTTTCCCTGGGCGTCAGATTCATCGTGTCCTCAGAATTGCCACACACTTGGATTGTCGGCACCGCGCAGGCGGCGCAGCAGCGCGGCGAGACGGCGCTTCAGCATGAAGCCGTCTTCCGCGACAAAGCGCAGCGCCAGCATGCCGTTCCAGGCGCTGATACCGCCCTGGGCAACACTCTGGGCGCCGGCCGCCTCCTGCATCGCGGCGCGCATCTCGTCCGCGCGCGCTTCCGCCTCGGGCGCGACATAGAGCACGGCGCAGATCGCCGCGGCGCCCTGCGCCACACCGGGCTTGGCCAGTTGCGCCGCGATGTCGCCGGAGAACAGGCTCTGCTCGGCGAAGATCAGCTTGCCGCCGCGGCGGACGCGCCAAAGATCGGCGAAATGCCCGTCGCGCACCGTCTCGCCGCGCTCGGTGCGGCCGAAGACCACGGATTCCGCCACCAACAGCGACGCATCGGCTTGCATTTCGACCTCGAGGCGCCGCGTCAGGCGCGCCTGGTGAAACAGGATGGCTTCCTGGGGGATCCAGTCGAGCGACGCGCCGCGATCCAGGCGCAGGCGCGTCTCCATCCGCGCCGGGATATCCAGCGCGCGATAGATCTTCTCCGCTGCTTGGCTGGTGAGGGTCAGGCGCGCGCCGGCCCCAACCTCCGCCTCCACGTCGAACCGGTCGCCGCCGGCGAGACCGCCGGAGGTGTTGACCACCACCGCCTCGCGCAAGCCGCCGGCCGCGCGCGGGAACAGCAACCGCGCCGAGCCGGACTGCCCCAGGCGACGCAGCAACGTGTGCCCGTCCGGTCCGCGATCGACGCTGATGTGGAGATGTCCGGTGCTGCGCTGCAGAGCGCCGCGCTGCGGCCTGACAACCGACAGCGCCGGCCCGGCCGACTGGCCGTGGCCGCGATCCAGCACAATGGGGGCCGCGACATGGAGCATGCCTTGCACCTACGTCGAAGCCGGCTTGCCCCCTGATCGGACGACCGGTTTCCGTATGAAGAACGCCCGGCGATCCTGGGCCAGCCGCGTTTCGATTTCAAGCCCAACTCCGCCCGGTTTCGGATCGCATCGCGGCGTGGATTTTGGCCGGCCGACACCGGCGGCCATGTGCCACAAGCCGTCGGCGTCTACACGGAGATCTGGCGTCGAATCAGATCCGCATTGATTGCGGCAGCGGGCTGATCGGTGACAACCTCGCCGCGATCCATGACGGCGATGCGGTCGGCGAGCTCGTGGGCGAAGTCGAAATATTGCTCGACCAGCAGGATCGCCATCTCGCCGGACTTGCCGAGCAGCGAGATCACCCGGCCGATATCCTTGATAATGGAGGGCTGGATGCCCTCGGTCGGCTCGTCGAGCAGCAGCAGCCTCGGCTTCATCACCAAGGCACGGGCGATGGCCAATTGCTGCTGCTGTCCGCCCGACAGGTCGCCGCCGCGCCGGCGCAGCATGCCTTTCAGCACGGGAAACAGCTCGAAGATCTGCTCCGGCAGCCGGCGCGCCTTGCGCGGCAGCACGGCGAAGCCGGTCTCCAGATTCTCCTGCACGGTCAGCAGGGGGAAGATCTCGCGCCCCTGGGCCACATAGGCTATGCCGCGCCGAGCCCGCTCATACGGTTTCAGCTTGCTGATCTCCTCGCCGTTCCAGGTGATGGCGCCGCGGAAGATCGGATGATGGCCGACGATGGCGCGCAGCAGGCTGGATTTGCCGACACCGTTGCGGCCCAGCAGGCAGGTCACCTGCCCCACCTCGGCGTTGAGCGAGACATTGCGCAGGGCCAGCGCGGCGCCGTATCTGAGATCGACCCCTTCGACCCGCAACATGTTCATCGCCCCAGATAGACTTCGATGACGCGGGGATCGGCGCTGACATGGTCGAGCGACCCTTCCGCCAGCACGGAGCCCTCGTGCAGCACCGTCACCTTCACGCCCAGCGCGCGCACGAAGCTCATGTCATGCTCCACCACCACGACGGAGCGCGTCTCGTTGATCCGACGCAGCAGCTCGGCGGTCTGCTCGGTCTCCGCATCGGTCATGCCGGCGACCGGCTCATCGACCAGCAGCAATTCCGGCTCCTGCGCCAGCAGGATGCCGATCTCCAGCCATTGCTTCTGCCCGTGCGACAGCTCGCCCGCCTGGCGGTTGCGCAAGGCAGTCAGGCGCGTGGTCTCCAGGATGTAGTTGATGCGATGGCGTTCGTCGGCCTGCGACCGCGCCCACAGCACGCGGCTGGGCCGGCGGTCGCCTTTCAGCGCCAGCAGCAGATTGTCATGGACGCTGTGCATCTCGAACACGGTCGGCTTCTGGAACTTGCGGCCGATGCCGATGCCGGCGATCTCCGCCTCGTCCAACTGCGTCAGGTCCGCGGTGCCGCGGAACAGGGCGCTGCCCGATTGCGGCCGCGTCTTGCCGGTGATGACATCCATCATCGTGGTCTTGCCGGCGCCGTTCGGGCCGATCACCGCGCGCATCTCGCCCGGATCGACGACCAGGGAGAGATTGTTCAGCGCCTTGAAGCCGTCGAAGCTGACATTGATGCCGTCGAGATAGAGCAGCGCCTGGGTCGCCGGCGCCGGTGCTTCCGGAGTCGAAACGGCGGCGTTCATTCGCCTGCCTCCATCGCATGCGGCGCCGGCTTCAAAGCGGGCGCGGGCGCCGGCTCTCGCCGTTTCAGCTTTGCCGCCAACGTGCTCCACAGTCCGACGAGGCCGCGCGGCATGAACAAAGTGACAACGACGAACAGGCCGCCGAGCACGAACAGCCAGATTTCCGGAAAGGTGCCGGTCAGCACGGTCTTGGCGAAATTCACCAGCACGGCGCCGATGACCGGACCGATCAGCGTGCCGCGGCCGCCGACCGCCACCCAGACCACGGCCTCGATGGAATTGGCGGGGTCGAACTCGCCGGGATTGATGATGCCGACCTGCGGCACATAAAGCGCGCCGGCGATGCCTGCCATCATGGCGGAAAAGGTGAAGACCGCGAGCTTGTAGCGTTCGACCCGGTAGCCGAGGAAGCGGGTGCGACTTTCCGCGTCGCGCACCGCAATCAGCACCTTGCCGAAGCGGGAGCGGGTCAGCCAGCCGCAGATGATGAGGAATCCGGCCAGCGCCACGGCACTTGCCGCCAGCAAGCCGGCGCGCGTGCCGGTTGATTGCAGGTTAAAGCCCAGCAGGTCCTTGAAATCGGTCAGGCCGTTATTGCCGCCGAAGCCCATGTCGTTGCGGAAGAAGGCCAGCATCAGCGCATAGGTCAGTGCCTGGGTGATGATCGAGAGATAGACGCCGGTGACGCGGCTGCGGAAGGCGAGATAGCCGAAAGCGAAGGCGAGCACGCCGGGCACCAGCAGGATCATCAAAGCGGCGAAGATGAAGAGGTCGAAGCCGTACCAGTACCAGGGCAGCTCCTGCCAGTTCAAGAACACCATGAAATCCGGCAGCACCGGATTGCCATAGACGCCGCGGGTGCCGATCTGGCGCATCAGGTACATGCCCATGGCATAGCCGCCGAGGGCGAAGAAGGCGCCGTGGCCCAGGCTCAGGATGCCCACATAGCCCCACACCAGGTCGACGCTGAGCGCCAGCAGCGCATAGCACAGATATTTGCCGATCAGCCCCACGGCATAGTTCGGCACATGCAGCGCAGACTCCGCCGGCAACAGGCTGAGCACCGCGAGGCCGCAGCCGATGACCAGGATCGCCAGCGCGAAGGCCCAGCCGCGCAACAGGCCCAGGCGTTCGGAGATCATGACTCGACCGCCCTTCCCTTGACCGGGAACAGGCCGCGCGGCCGGCGCTGGATGAACAGGACCAGCAGCACCAGCACGGCGATCTTGCCCAGAACCGCCCCCGCCACCGGCTCCAGCAGCTTGTTGGCGACGCCGAGCGACAGGGCGCCCACCAGCGTGCCCCACAGATTGCCGACGCCGCCGAACACCACCACCATGAAGCTGTCGATGATGTAGGACTGGCCGAGATTGGGGCTGACATTGTCGATCTGGCTCAGGGCGACGCCGGCGATGCCCGCCACGCCGGAGCCGAGGCCGAAGGTCAGCGAATCGACCCAATCGGTACGGATGCCCATGGAGGCCGCCATGCGCCGGTTCTGCGTCACCGCGCGCATCTGCAGGCCGAGCGCGGTCTTGCGCAGCAGCAGGATCAGCAGCGCGAAGACGGCACAGGAAAAGACGATGATCCAGAGCCGGTTATAGGTCAGCGCCAGGCCGCCGAGATCGACCGAGCCGCTCATCCAGGTGGGATTGCCGACCTCGCGGTTGGTCGGGCCGAAGATGCTGCGCACCGCCTGTTGCAGCACCAGCGACAGGCCGAAGGTGGCGAGCAGGGTCTCCAGCGGCCTGCCATAGAGGAAGCGGATGATCGAACGCTCGATGGCAATGCCCGCCAGGCCGCCGACCAGGAAGGCCAAAGGCGTCGCAATCAGCAGCGAATAGTCGAACAGGCCGGGCGCCGTGCTGCGGATCACCTCCTGCACGACGAAGGTGGTGTAGGCGCCGAGCATCACCATTTCGCCATGCGCCATGTTGATGACGCCCATGACACCAAAGGTGATGGCAAGGCCGATGGCGGCCAGCAGCAACACGGAGCCGAGGCTGACGCCGTAATAGACGCTTTGCAGCGCCGACCACATGGCCAGCTCGCGGTCGATCTTGCGCAACGCGGTGTTCGCGGCATCTGCGACGGCGGCGGAGCCGCTGCCGGCGGCGGATTGCAGCAGGACCTTGGCCCGCTGGTCGCCGCGCGCGGCGAGCGATTCGATGGCGGCCAGCTTCACCTCGTCCGCCGCGCCGGGCATGGCGAGGAGCATTGCCGCCCGTGCCTGCTCCAGGATCGTGATGGTTGCGGAGTCGGTTTCCGCCTTCAGCGCGCCTTCCAGCGCCGCCAGCCGGCTGGGGTCGGGATTCTGGAGCAGGGATTCCGCCGCCTGGCGCCGCTGCGCCGGGTCCGCGGAGAGCAAGGTCAACTGGCCCATCGCCGTCTCGATGGCGCGGCGGACCTTGTTGTTGATCTTGACCGGCTTCAGGCCGGGCGGCGTGTCGCCGGTGACGGCTTCGCCGGAGCGTGCGGCGCGCAGCGCGCCATCTTCCGCCTTGATGAACAGGACCTTGTCGGGGCCGATCAGCAGACGCCCGTCATTCAGCGCCTGCAGCACGGAAGCGGCCGCGGGAT
>DASZQC010000493.1:0-3200 GCA_035549815.1 Dongiaceae bacterium | reverse complement strand
TCGAGGGGCCGGTGGACACGCACGAGGTCCTGCTGAGAAGCCCGGACGGCAGCCTTCTCGCCCATTACCTGATCGCCGTCTTCCGCGGACGCTGGCTGGCGGGGGTGCCACGCGCCGGCGGCGACGCCGCCGAGGCGCGCTTCATCGCCGCTACGGATGTTCACAACTACCCACTGACCGAAGGCGCCGCCGCGCTGATCGAGCGAGCGCGCGCCGCAACCGGTGGCGCGGCCGATTGACGGCAGCGCTTGCCCCTGCCACGCCATCGCCTAAATTGCGCGGCGTGGTCAAACTGTCCCACAACCTCGGGTCGCGCACCATGAACAGCGGCATTGCGGCGTGCGTCCGGCTCATCTGCGCAGTCCTTCTGGCAATCATGCTGGCGGCAGGCGCCCACGCCCAGGCCGCCAGCGATGCCGATAGCCGCCCGTACGATGACAAGCTGCTGCGCCTCTCGGAGGTGCTGGGCGCTATCCACTACCTGCGCGAGTTGTGCGGCGCGAGCGAAGGGCAGCTCTGGCGCGACCGCATGAAGGAACTGATGGACGCAGAAGGTTCTTCGGCGCTGCGCCGCGCCAAGCTCACGCAGAGCTTCAACAACGGCTATCGCAGCTACAGCCGTACCTACAGCACCTGCACACCTTCGGCACGAACCGCCATCAGCCGTTTTCTCGCCGAAGGCGCCGACATCGCCGACGGCCTCGCCAAGTCGGTCCCCTAGTCGCAGAAGAGCCACAACGCTCAGCGCCCTCGGTTAATCGTTAACTGTTGTAGGACGCACCCGATCTCCCGCCTCATGCTACGCAACGATCCTGGCACCGCGTTCGGGGGAAAGCTGCGCCAGGCAGTTCAACGAGGTGCGGGAGGATCACGGGGGAATGCTCATGCCGGCCGTAGGATTGACCGAAGCCGACGACGAAAGCCGCAAGGCGCTCAACTACATCCTCGAAGCCTGGGAGGAGGGCACCGGCGACGGCGTGCCGCCCGAGCTGATGGCCTACGCCGCGCTCTATACGGCCCTCACCGATCTCGTCTCCTCCTTCGGCGAGGAATCCGTGGTGACGCTCGTCAACGGCTTGGTGGCGCGCGTGCA
Source organism: Dongiaceae bacterium (assembly GCA_035549815.1). GTDB lineage: Bacteria > Pseudomonadota > Alphaproteobacteria > Dongiales > Dongiaceae > Dongia_A. The sequence goes on along the minus strand of DASZQC010000493.1, from coordinate 2,107 downwards.
GAAGGGCGAGTTCACGCTCTACCGCTCACGCCAGTAGTGCTGTCATCCGCTCACCAGAAGCGCGGACGCTTGATGATCATCTCGCCGATCAGCACGCAGCCGAACGCCATCATCGCCAAGCCTGCGATGCGGTTGATCTGGCCAAGCCGCACCACGTTCAGGCGCTGGCGCACACGGCTGATGCGTTCCGACACGATGAACCAGTAGAGGAAGCTGCCGCCCATGATGGCGGCCACCATCGTGAAGGCGTCGATGTAGGACTCCACCTCCACGAACGAGCTGACGCCGCCGAAGATGGCGATCAGCCCCAGCACCGCGCCGGGATTGGTGATGGTGAGAAAGAACATCTGCGGAATGTCCCACGCATAATCGCGCAGCGAGGTCTTTGCCGCCTGCAGTTCCGTCTCGATATTCGCAGGTGTGAAATAGAGCTTGATGCCGGCAGCCAGCAGCGCCAGTCCGCCGACGATCTGGATGGCGGTGCGGTATTCGCGGATCGCGCCGGAAATGGCGTTGACGCCGAGGGCGGCGAACAGCGCAATCATCCCGTCGCCCAGCATAATGCCGAGCCCGGCGGCGATCCCGCCGAAAAATCCCCGCTCCACCGCCCGCTGAATGCCAAGCAGGTTGACAGGACCGAACGGCATCGCCAACAGAATGCCCATCATCATGCCGACAGGGATGATGAGCGGATTTGGAATGTAGGCTGGCACGACGGGCTCGGGCTTTATCGCAGCGGGCAGGCGCGCTGGTGCGTTTCGGGCGCGGGCGGACGATCGCCCCGGGCGAGGGCATCCGACATCGGTGCTCTGCCTGGCAAGGAGCAGCTCGGCGGCAAGGGGACCCCTCCGTGATCCAGGCGGTTCGGATCGGCTTGAGCCTTCTACTGGTGCTCACACCCCTTGTCCATCGCCTTGGGGCGGTTTCTCCCGCGCAGGCGCGCGAGGGCAAACAAAAGTCAGAGAGCACAAGCGCTCGGCAGCGGCCGCCACCGGGCCTGACACCGGTTCACTATGGCATCGACGACCTGCCTCAGCCGGTGCGCGAGATGCGCGAGCTGATCTTGAGCGCAGCACAGTCCGGCGAGATCGAAGAGCTGCGCACCGCCGTCGAGGTCAACGAGCTGAAGCCCGAAATCGCCGGTACGCCGGTTGCCGACCCGATCGCTTACTGGAAGCGGATTTCGGGCGACGGCGAGGGCCGCGAGATCCTGGCCGCGCTCGCCGAAGTTCTGGACAGCGGCTACGTAATCCTGCCCATCGGTCCCGACCTGGAGAACAACAAGGTCTACGTCTGGCCCTATTTCGCTGAGGTGCCGCTCGATCGGCTCAGCCCGGGACAGCAGGTGGAACTGCTGCGCCTGATCACGCCCGCCGCGCTGCGGGAGATGCAGCGCACGGGCAGATACAGCTCCTGGCGGCTCGCAATCGGCGCTGATGGAACCTGGCACTCGTTCCGGAAGGCGGAATAGAGCGCCGCGCACCCGGCAGCGGCATTCCGTGCAATCAATGCCGCAGTAAGAATATGTTTGAAACGCGTCTGGTAATTGACGCATTCGCCTGCTTAATGTGCCGGCAAGCTTGTCGCGTCTAACGCCGGGTCTGTGGAGGGTTGAATGGTTTGGCGTATCGGATTGGGTGCGTTGCTGCTGCTCGTCAGCGCAGGCGCGTCGTTCGCCCAGCCCTGGGACTATCCCTATGGGCGCTCCTACTACCGCCAGGCGCCCCGCTACTACTCGAACTGGGGGTGGAACCGGCCCAACTGGGATGATGACGATGACGATGACGACCGCGACCGGTTCTGGAATTCGGAAGAAGCCTCAGGCGGTCCTCGTCCCTACATAGCGCCGATCTCACCGCAGGCGATCCGCTTCCCGAGCAGCTACACCCCGGGTAGCATCATCATCGACACCAGGGGCCGGCAGCTTTTCTTCATCAAGTCGCCCACGGAAGCCTTGCGCTATCCGATCTCCGTGGGGCGCGAGGGCTTCTCATGGACCGGAACCGAAACCATCAGCCGCAAGGCCGAGTGGCCGGACTGGTATCCTCCGGAGGAAATGCGCGACCGCGATCCCTCGCTGCCAGCGAAGATGACGGGCGGCATTCGG
>DASZQC010000492.1:0-20915 GCA_035549815.1 Dongiaceae bacterium | reverse complement strand
GCGCTTCGCGGATGTGCAAACGGCTCGCCGCTTCGGCGCCTTCGCTGTCGCGGCTCTCGATCGCCGACACGATGGCGCGATGCTCGCGCGCGGCGGAAGCGTGACGCTCCGGCAGGGTGAAGGTGGTGTTCTGCAGCAGCGACAGCGCATCCTCGAGATTGTTCAGCGCCTCGTGCATGTAGCGGTTGCGCGCCGCCTCGTAGATGACGCGATGCAGGGAATTGTTGATGCGCGCCAGGCGAGGAGCATCGCCCTCCGCCTTGTCGAACTCCTCGAGCAGCTCGCGCATCATGGCGATCTCCGCCGGCAAGGCGTGCTGCGCGGCGAAACGCGCGGCGGCACCCTCCAGCACCTCGCGCATGGCATAGAGCTCCATCACCTGCTGCGTGTTCAGCTCGACGACGACGATGCCGCGGCCGGGCGCCATCTCGACCAGGCGTCGCGCCTGCAGATGCTGGAGGGCCTCGCGGACGGGTGTGCGGCTGACGCCCAGGGACTGGGCGACGTCTTCTTCGCGGATGCGGTCACCGGGCTGGATGCGCCCGGCGCGGATGCCCTCGAGCAGCGCCTTGTAGACGAACTCGCCCCGCGGCCCGCCACGGGACGACAGGGCGGCACTGCTGCCCCGACTGCCTGCGCTTTCCCGACCACCCGCCATTGACCGCCACCCCGATGTGACTGCGTCCCGCAGGATGTGGAAGAACATCCTAGTGGACCAATGTATGCCCTATGGCTGTATACCGGCAACATGTCAACACCGGGGCGGGAATCGCCGTCCCGCTACGGGTGTTTCATGGCGCCTATTTGCGCGGATTAGCCTTCACCATCAGCTCGATGTCGATTCGCAGCTCCAGCACCGCCGGCTTGCCCGAAGCGCGCGCGCGTTCGAAGGCGCCGGCAAAGGCCTCGGTGGTTTCGACCAGCTCGCCATAAGCGCCATAGGCCTTGGCCAAGGCCACGAAGTCGGGATTGTTCAGGCCGGTGGCAAAGGTGCGGCCGGGATATTCGCGCTCCTGGTGCATGCGGATGGAGCCGTAGCTGCTGTTGTTCACCAGCACGACGATGACCGGCAGATCGTAGCGAATCGCGGTCGCCAGCTCCTGCGAGGCCATCAGGAAACAACCGTCGCCGGCGAAGCAGACCACGGTGCGATCCGGATGGACCAGCTTTGCCGCGATGGAGGCCGGGAAGCCGTAGCCCATGGCGCCGCTGGTCGGCGCAAGCTGGGTCCGGAAACGCTTGTACGTATAGTAGCGGTGCACATAGCCGGTATAGGTGCCGGCGCCGTTGGTGATGATGGAATCGTCCGGCAGCGTCTCGCGCAGATATTTCACCACTTGGCCGACATCCAGCGCCAGGCCGGTCGCCTTCGGCGTGATCTTCTTGTCGTAATTGGCGCGGCCGTTGGCGATCCACTCGGCGCGGGTCCTAGGGCCGGCGGGAATCGTCGCCGCGGCCTCGGCGAAATCGCGCATGTTGGCGGCGATCAGCAGATCCGCCTGATAGACCATGCCAAGCTGCTCGGGGCTTGGGTGTACGTGCACCAGTTTCTGTGCCGGTCGCGGGACATTGATCAGCGTGTAGCCCTTGGTGCTGGCCTCGCCCAGCCGCTCGCCGACGACGATCAGCAGGTCGGCCTTCTTCACCATCTCGACCAAGGCCGCGTCGATGCCAAGACCCAGGTCGCCGGCATAGTTCGGATGCGAATTGTCGAACAGATCCTGGCAGCGGAAGCCGACAGAGGCGGCCAGATGATGCTTTTCCGCGAATTGCTGCATCAGGCGTACCGACTGCGCATCCCACCCGCCACCGCCCAGCACCAGCAGCGGCCGTTCCGCCGCGGCGATCATCGCCGACAATTCGGACATGGCGGCGGCACTCGGCGCGGCGATGGTGCGCTTGAAGGGCGCAGGCACCGCTGCGGCGCAGGGATCTTTCAACACATCCTCGGGAATGGCGACCACCACGGGGCCGGGCCGGCCATTGACCGCCACATGGAAGGCGCGGCTGACCAGTTCCGGGATGCGCTCGGCATCGTCGATCTGCACCACCCATTTGGCGAACTTGCCGTACATCTGGCCGTAGTCGACCTCTTGGAACGCCTCGCGCAGCAGATGCTCGCGCCCGGCCTGGCCGACAAAGACGATCAGCGGCGTCGAATCCTGCTGCGCGGTATGGATGCCGATCGCGGCGTGTGAGGAGCCGGGACCGCGCGTGACGAAGGCGATGCCCGGGCGGCCGGTCAGCTTGCCGGTCGCCTCGGCCATGTTGGTGGCGCTGGCCTCGTGCCGGCAGACGATCAGGCGGAACTTGTCCTGCACGTCGTGCATCGCGTCGAGTGCCGCGAGGAAGCTTTCGCCGGGAACGCTGAAGGCCATGTCGGCACCTTCGGCGATCAGTGTATCGATCAGAACCTGCCCGCCGGTGCGGGCGCCCGCGAGGGCGGGGCGTTGGGAATGCGCCATATGCTGGGTCATTTATCCTGCTTCGGCATGGTGAAGGAACCGGCACGATTGGCGAGGTCCGGAACGGAAACGCCGGCGGCGATGTCTTTCTGGCGCTGGCCTTCGGCGGCGAGGATCTCCTGCGCGCGCTTCAGCACTGCCGCCGCGATATCCTGCGGCACGAAACAGATGCCGGTCTCGTCGGCGATGACGATGTCGCCCGGTGTCACCTGCACGCCGGCGATCTCCACCGGGAAGTTGATCTGCACCGTCTGGATGCGCCACTTGCCGGTCAGCGGCGTCACGTCGCGGCTCCACATCGGATAATTGATGGAGCGGCATTCGGTGACGTCGCGCACGCCGCCATCGACGATGGCGCCGATCTCGCCCTGCCGTTTGCCGATCGCGGCGGAGATGCCGCCGATGTTCGACACGCCATGCACGCCCTGGATCACCAGGACGTCGCCCGGCTCGGCCAGATTGTGCGCCTCGATCTCGGCCAGCCGCGAAATCTTCGCCGAGGCGCCTTTATAGGGGCTATGCTCCTGCGGGATGTTGCGCAGGGTGAGCGCGCGGCCGACCACCGCCGCTTCCGCATAGATCGGCCGCAGCACCGAAGCGCCGATCGCCTTTGCCACACCCATCTCGTCGAGCACGTCAGAGACCAGGCTCGACAGGTCGCTGCCCAGCGCGCGAAATCCGTCGACGATCTCCTTCGGAATGGCGGGGAGTTCGAGCAATCCGATGCCCGAACGATGAATCTTGCCCGTCAACTGGCGGTCGGCCATGCGCTCGTCCTTTGCGATACTTGAATGATCCGTTGGCTGGAGCATCTTCCGCTCCGGCCGACGCTTGCCTCAGGAAACTTTTGACCGCTCCTTGTTGCGGGCAAGCGCGGCGATGGCTGCGCTGCGGCCGGCGGTGCGGCCGAACACGGCGCCCGCCATCAGGCCCGTGCCGCCGGGATAGTTGAAGTAGAACAGTCCACCCACCAGCTCGCCCGCCGCGAAGAGATTAGGCATCAGATCGCCTTCGGTGTCGATGACCTGGGCGTTGGTGTCCACCTTCAGTCCGCCGAAGGTGAAGGTGACGCCGCAAGTGACTTGGTAAGCGACGAACGGTCCCCGATCCAGCGGGTTGGCCCAGTTCGACTTGTTGATCTTCAGGCCCTGGGTGCAGCGGCCGTCCTTGATGTTGGGATTGAACGGCGCGTCCAGCTTGATGGAGCGATTGAATTCCTCGATCTCGCGCACGGCCTTGGCCGCGTCGACGCCTTCCAGCTTGCCGGCCAGTTCCTCGATCGTGTTGCCCTCGACCCGGGTCACCTGCTTGATGCGGTATTCGTCGCGCAGCAGATGCAGGACCTTCTGGTCGAAGATCTGCCAAGCGAATTGCTGCGGCTGGTTGAGGATCACGCGGCCGTACTTGGCATAGGTGTAGTTGCGGAAATCCGCGCCCTCGTCGACGAAGCGCTCGCCATGGGCGTTGACCATGATGCCGAAGGGATAGGAGTGCTTCTGGAAACCGTCGCCGACGGCAAGATCGCCGAAGGGCGGGGCGTTGCGGTCCCAGCCGACCGCATGGCAGCCGGACCAGTGGCCCCACGGCATGGCGCCGGCCTCGATCGCCATGCGGATGCCGTCGCCCGTATTGAAGCGCGTGCCGCGCACCTTCGCCAATTCCCAGTTCGGGCCCAGGTAGCGGCTGCGCCACTCGGCATTCGCCTGGAATCCGCCGCAGGCCAGCACCACGGAGCCGCAGCGCAGTTGCGTGGTGCGTCCGGAGATGCGCGCGACGACGCCATGGATGCCGTCATCGTCGGTAATCAGGGACAAGGCGCGCGCGTTGTGCAGCACCTCGATGCCGTCCTTCTTGGCGCGGGCATGCAAGCCGGCGACAAGGCCGGGGCCGCCGCCCCAGGATTCGACGGTCATGCCGCCCCAGAACTTGAAGGTGCCGCCGACCTTGAAGGCCTGGCGGCCATAGATCGGCTGGAAGCGGATGCCCTTGCCGCGCATCCAGATCATGGTCTCGAGGCTCTTGGTGATCAGCAGCTCCGCCATGTCCGGATCGGTGCGGTATTCGGTGATCCGGCCCATGTCGTCGAAGAACTGATCCTCGGTGTAGGTGCCGAAATCGGTGCGCGCGATCTCTTCCTCGGTCAGGTCGGGCATCACCTTGCGCAAATCGTCGAGGCCCGCATAGGCGAACCGCATACCGCCGGCGGTGAAGGAACTGTTTCCGCCATGCTCCTCTTCCGGCGCCCGCTCGAGCACCAGGACGGAGGCGCCGGATTCCCGGGCGGAGAGGGCCGCGCACATTGCGGCGTTGCCCGCACCGATGACGATCACATCATGAAAAAGTTCGGTCACTCGACATCTACCCCTTTTGAACTCGCAACAATCACTCTATCGTATACAAGTGTATGCTCAAGTGTTTTTCTGCACTTGGGGCCGGATTTTCGGGCCTGTCCGCGGCAGAGGTTGAACATGCGTGCGGTTTGGTATACATCTGTCGACAATACCATACCACAGGCTTTCGGCCCGGATGCGAAAAGGAGGTGGAGGCGACATGAATCTGCGGCGCTATCGCAACCATCTCTTGGATTGGTCGCGTTCTGACGAACAAGCACGTACCGGGTGGCGGGTTGCCGGTCGGTGTTTCGGAGGCTGCCAATGACCGCGCCTTACTCCGTACATCGCCGGCAGATGGAGTTGATCCTGCTGGCCTGGGGCATGCCGCGCACGCAGGCAGAGCGCACGGCGGAAGTCCTGGCATGGGCGGACCTGCATGGCGTGGAAAGCCACGGCATCTCCATGCTGGTGGAGTACGACATGCGGTTCCGCGCCGGCCGGCTCAAGATGAATGCCGACTACAAAATCGTGCGCGAGACGCCGGTGTCGGTGCTGGTCGATGGCGGCGGGGGCATGGGGCATGTCGCTTATGCCATGGCCGCCGATGTCGCGATCGCCAAGGCGAAGGTTAGCGGCATCGCGGTTGCCGCCGTGCGCAACTCCTCGCATTTCGGCGCGGTCGGCTATTTCACCGATCTCGCGGCGCGCGAGGGCCTGATCGCCATGGGCTCCACCAGTGCCGCCGGCATCCGTGTCGCGCCGACCGGCGGCGCCGAGGCCAAGCTCGGCACCGACCCCTGGTCGTTCGCCGCGCCGAGCACGGACGCCAACCCGTTCCTGCTCGACATGGCGACGACGACGGTCGCCTACGGCAAAATCCGCAACAAGATGAACGAGAACCAGCCCATGCCGGTCGGCTGGGGCTATGACAACCAGGGCAAGGTGTCGACGGATCCGCTGGACGTGACCAAGCGCGGCGGCTTCATGTCGCCGCTGGGCGGCACGCGGGAAGGCAGCAGCTATAAGGGCTATGGCCTGTCGATGATGGTCAACATCCTGTCGACCTGTCTCAGCGGCGCGACCTTGATCACCGATCCGATGCACACCAAGAAGCCGCAGGGCTACGACATCGGACACTTCTATCTGGCGTTCGATCCCAAGCTGTTCCGCGAGACGGGCGAGTTCCAAACCGACGTGGCGAGCCTGTGCAATTCCTTGCGCGCAACCAAGCCGGCGGAAGACGGCGTGCCGGTGCTGGTGGCCGGTGACCCGCAATGGGCCATGGCGGAAAAGCGTTTGCACGAAGGTATCCCGATCGGCAAAGGTCTACGCACCAAGTTGCTGGCGGTGGCAGAAGCCGCGGGTGTGGAATGGCTGCTCGACGGCGTTGACCATAAGACGCGCAAGGCAGCGAAGCAGGTGTAGGACCATGGTCACGATCGCGGTCATCGCCATGGGAGAAATGGGTGCCGGCGTGGCCCGGCGGCTGGTCGAGCGCGGCGCGCGCGTGCTGACCTCGCTTGCCGGCCGCAGCGCCGCCAGCGCCAAGCGCGCCGAAGCCGCCGGTGTCACCGCAGTGGATGACGCGGCGTTGATCGCGCAGACGGAGATCTTCCTGTCCATCGTGCCGCCGTCTTCGGCGGGAGAGACGGCGGAACGGTTCCGGCCGTTGATCCAGGCTGCGGCACGCAAGCCCGTCTATATCGATTGCAACGCGATCGCACCGCAGACGCTGAAAATCGTGGCGAAACCGTTCGTGGAAAGCGGGTTGCCTTTCATCGACGGGTCGATTATCGGCGCGCCGCCGAAACCGGACGGCTCCACGCCGCGGCTCTATATGTCCGGCCCGATCGCGAAAGAGGCCGAGACGCTGAAGGCGCTGGGCCTCGATACCCGCGTGCTGTCGACGGCGTTGGGCGATGCCTCGGCGCTCAAGATGGCCTATGCCGGGATCACCAAGGGGTTCCAGGCGCTGGGCACATCGATGGCGTTGGGCGCCGCGCGCAACGGCGCCGCCGCCAGCCTGGTGGCGGAGCTGCAGGCGAGCCAGCCGGCACTCTATGGCTGGCTGCAGAAACAGTTGCCGATCATGTATGCCAAGGCCTATCGCTGGGACGGGGAGATGCGCGAGATCGCGAAGTTCCTGGAGCCGGAGCGCGGCGCCGCGCAGATGCTGAGTGGTGCCGCGACGCTCTATGAACATGTGGCGCAGGACAACCGCGCCGGCCCGGAATCCGAGATCGTCTCGACCCTCGATCGCTTCGTGAAGGGATCGGGGTGACGTGCGCGTGTAACACACGATCGCTTCGTTCAACCAATCAAGAACAAACGGACCGCGAAAATCCGCGGCATTGGGGAGGACCTTGATCCCACATCTCGCACAGCCTCGCGCCGGCCAGCGTCTCGCGGCCGCCGCCCGCGCCCATCGGTGAAGCCCATGATACTGTCCAGGGATTCGCTCGTCGCCATCGTCATCTTCGTCTTTTCGCTGACGGCCTTCATCATGGCCGGCAGCTACAGCGGCGGCGCGGAGATCTTCCCGCGCGGCATCTCGGCGATCATGATGATCTGCTCCGTCATCCTGTTCATCCGCGGCATGGTACGGCCGACGGTCGGCGAGCCGATGAAACGGGACGAGATCATCCGGGTCGGCTCCATCATCGTCGCCACGCTGATCTACATCGTCGCCGTCAACTATCTCGGCTTCGTGCTTTCCAGCATCATCTTCGTGCCGGTGATCGCCTACCGCCTCGGCATTCGCAATCATGCGCTGGTGTGGATCTCGACTTTGATTTTCGTGCCCCTGGTTGCCTATCTCTTCCGCAGCGTCTTCCACGTGCCGCTGCCGGATGAGATTTTCATGTCCTTCTTCTGAGCGGCGAGGCGCCTGATGATCGAGCTCGAACATATTTTCAACGCGCTCTTCGCCATCCTGTCCTGGCAGTCGGTGCTGGCGATGTGCGTCGGCACGCTGCTGGGGATCGTGCTGAGCGCGCTACCCGGCCTCAGTGCCACCATGTGTGTGGCGCTCGCCATCCCCTTTACCTATGGTATGGACACGTTGCCGGCGCTTGGGCTGCTGGCCGGCATCCATAACGGTGCGTCGCAGGGTGGCGCCATTCCCGCCGTGCTGCTGCGCATCCCCGGCAATGCGGGCGCCATCTGCACCGCCTGGGACGGCTATCCAATGGCGCAGCAGGGCCATGCCGGCGGCGCCATCAACCTGGCCGCCTGGTCGTCGGCGGTCGGCGGCATGATCAGCGCGCTGTCGCTGGTGCTGCTGGCGCCGCCTTTGGCCAAAGTGGCGCTGGCCTTCGGCCCGCCGGAGATCTTCTGGGTCAACGTCTTCGGCCTGGTCACCATCGCCGCCATGCTGGGCGACGATCTGCTCAAGGGAATCCTCGCCGCCTGCTTCGGATTGCTGATTGGCACCATCGGCCTGGACAATGTCACGGGGCACGAGCGCTATACCTTCAATGTGCTCGAACTGGTGAACGGCATTCCCGAGCTCGCCGTCATGGTCGGCATGTTCTCGCTGCCGCCGGCGTGGGAAATGGCGCGGCAAGTCCACGCACATGGCGCCAAGACCGTGTTCTCGATCAACACCGACAAGGGCTTCTGGAAGTTCGCCGAGGTCTGGGCGGTCTGGATCAAGTCGTCGCTGATCGGCATCATCATCGGCATCCTGCCGGGCTCGGCGATCAGCGCCTTCATCGCCTATAACGAGGCGAAGCGCGCCTCCAAGCATCCGGAGAAGTTCGGCAAGGGCAGCATCGAGGGCCTGGCCGCGGCCGAATGCGTGAACAACGCCGACAATGCCGCCGCCATGATCCCGACCCTGACCCTGGGCGTGCCGGGCAGCAGCATCGCGGCCCTGATGCTCGGTGCCCTGCTGATCCAGGGCTTCCAGCCCGGCCCGCAATTGTTCCGCGACGCGCCGGAGGTGGTCTATGGCTATTCCTGGCAGATGTTCGTCACCTCCGCCCTGCTGATTGTGTTCGGTGGCAAGGTCGCGAACAAGCTGTTCGCCAACATCCTGCGCATCCCGCAATCCATGCTGCTGCCGCTGATCATCGTCATGGTGGTCGCCGGCGGATTCGCCGCCCAGAACTCGATCTTCGATGTCTATATGGCGTTTGTCTTCGGCCTGGTCGGGCTCGGCATGGTGCGCTTCGGCTTCCCGATCGCGCCGGTCATCATCGGCGTCGTGCTGGGCGGCAAGGCGGAATTCAACCTGCGCATCTCGATGCTGATGTCGGGCGGCGATATGTCGATTCTGTATTCGCGACCGATCTGCGTCGTGCTGATCCTGCTGTCGGCGCTGATCCTGTTCTATCCCGGGTTCCGCCACCTCAACGACCTGCGCAAGCGACGTCGCGACGGCGTAGGCCGGCAAAATCCGGTCGGGAGCTGACCCTGTGACGATCTCGATGTTTCATGGAGGATACGGAGTATGAGTTCCGCCGACCCCAACGGTCAGCGCGCGTGGCATGAGATCGTGCGTGACGTCCTGAAGGAGAACAATGTCCGGCTGGTCACCTATGTGCCGGACAATGTGCTGTCGCCGTTGATCAAGGCGGCGCATGCCGATCCCTTCTTCACCACCTTCTGCTGCGCGCGGGAGGAGGAAGCGGTCGGAATCGTCACCGGCGCCTGGCTGGGCGGCACTCTGGGAATCGTGCTGATGCAGACCAGCGGCTTCGCCACCCTGCCCAACGTCCTGGCGTCGCTTGCCTGCCCGTACCAAATCCCATTGCTGATGATCATTTCCGAGCGCGGCACGCTGGGCGAGTTCAATCTGGGGCAGGCGATGGTCTGCCGCACCATGCGCCCGTCGCTGGAGTCCATGGGCATCGAGAACCACACTTTGCGTCGCCTGGACGAGGTCGAGTTCGTGGTCGGCCGCACCATCCAGCAGGCGGTTTCCACCCAGGCGCCGGCGGCCTTGATCCTCAATGCCTTCCTCACGGGCGGCAAGGTCGAGAAAAAGGCGGCGAACTGACATGACCAGCAATCAACGCAAGATCATGAACCGCGCCGACCTGACCAAGCGCATCGTCGGCAAGCTGAAGAATGAAGAAGCCGTGATCGGCGGCATCGGTTTCACCAATTTCGAGCTGTGGGGCGCCGGGCAGCGGCCGCAGAATTTCTACATGCTGGGCTCGATGGGGCTGGCTTTGCCCATCGCGTTGGGCGTCGCACTGGCGCAGCCCAAGCGCAAGGTGATCGGGTTGGAAGGCGACGGCTCGTTGCTGATGCAGGTCGGCGCGCTCGGCACCATCGCCAATCTGCGGCAGAAGAACCTGGTCATGGTGGTGTGGGACAACGGCGCCTACCAGATCACCGGCGGCCAGCCGGCGGCGACGGCGACCGTCGTCGACGTGGTCGGCCTCGCGCAGGCGTCCGGCCTCGACAAAGCCTATTGGGCCAAGGATGAGGGCCACTTCGACCAGTTGATCGATCGCGCTCTGAGCGAAGATGGTCCGTTCTTCATCGCGGCCAAAATCGACAGTCAGAGGCCCGCTTCAACCACGCACCGCGATCCGGTGCAGATCCGTGAGCGCTTCATGCGCGGCCTCGGTGTGCGCAAGGAGCCGGCTTAGAAGGCGCGGGCGGCCGCGATGAGCGGCCGTCCGATCCCATCAGGCGACGCGGGAGACCAGCGGCTCGCCGGCGAAATGCGCCTTCAAATTGCGTGAGATGCGCCGCATCGCTTCGCTGACCGATTCCGGTGAGCGTGCACCGATATGCGGCGTCATGATCAGGTTGGGCGCATCCAGCAGCGATTGCGGCACGGCGGGCTCGCCGGCCACCACATCCAACGCCGCGCCGGCGATGCGCTTCTCGTGCAGCGCCTTGACCAGCTCGTCCGTGTCGACGATGGAGCCGCGGCCGATATTGATCAGATAACCCTGGGGACCAAGCGCGTCCAGAAAGGCGCGGCCGACAATGCCCTTGGTGCCCGGGCCGCCCGGCATGGCGATGATGACGAAGTCGCTGTCCTCCGCCAGTTCCACCGGGCTGGCCTTGTAGGCGAAATCGACGTCGCTGCGCTTGTTGCGGTTGTGATAGCGCACGCTCATGCCGAAGCCCTTGGCGCGCTCGGCGATCTGCAGGCCGATCTCGCCGAGGCCGAGGATTCCCAAGCGCTTCTTCCAGGCCAGCGCCCGCGGCGCGCGCGAGTCCACCCAGGCACCTTCGCGCACGCGCTTATCGGCCCAGACGATGTTGCGCGCGATCGCCAGCAGCAGCGCCATGGCGTGATCGGCGACGGAGAAGGCGTTGGTGCCCTTGCCGGTGGTCAGCACCAGGCCCAGTTCCTTGACCGTCGCCATGTCGACATTCTCGTGGCCGACACCCTGGGTCAGCACCATCTCCAGCTTCCTCAGGCGCCGCAACTGATCGCCGGTGACGCCGATCGAGCCGTTGGTCACCAAGGCGCGCGTGTTGGGAAAGTCGTTGATCGCCTGCTCGAACTTCTCGGGCGAGGGTGCGTAATGGACTTCGAAATCCTCCGCCAGCAGGTTCAGCCCCATGGACGGGAACTGCATGCGGACAATGACTTCCGGCTTCATGCTGATTTCTTCTCCACTGTATTGTCGGCCGCCAGGACGGCCAGAAGCTCCGGATATTCCCTGTCGAAGGGCAGGCTCGATGCCTTGAACTTGGCATGCGCCGCGGCGATCGTCTCCGAGATCGCGGTGGACAATACCGGCTCCAGGCCGAAGCTCTGCAAGGTCGCCGCAGCTTCCTTCATTTCGGTGACGCGGCGTGCGCCATGCTGCTGCGTGCGCCCGATATAATAGGTCGCAGTCTGCCGCCAATCGATGCCGGGAAAGGTCTCGGAAATGGAATCGAGGATGCGCTCGCGCACGCCGGCCTTCTCCGCCGCCGTCAGGCTCTCGATCAGCAGCGCCTCGACTCCCTTGACGATGATGGAGCGGATCATCTTCACTGCGCAGGCTTGGCCGATCTCGGTTCCCACCGCTTCGATCGCCATGCCGGCCTTGTTCATCAGCGCGGCGGCGCGGTCGGCTGTCTTGCCGGCGAGCAGGATCGGCACCTTGTGGCCGTAGGGCGGCACGCGCGCCATCACCGCGCCTTCGGCGAAGTCGGCCTTGCCGCCCTTGGCCAGGGCCTCGCCGACGCGCTTCTTCGCGTCGGGCGAGATGGAATTCAGATCGATCAGGACCTGTCCGGGCTTGAGATGCTTGCCGGCCTCTTCGCCGACCTTCACCGCCGCCGATCCGACGACGAGGGACAGCACAATGTCGGCGCCGGCGACGGCGGCGCCCATATCCTTGTGCGCTTTCACCTTGCGCTGCTCAGCGCGGCTGAAGAGATCGCCAGCCACGGCCGCATCCGCGAAGCGGATGTCGAAGGCGGATAGGGCGGTGACGGCCGGCTCCTTGGCGAGGCCGGCCGCCATGGACTGGGCGGCCTCGCCAAACCCGATGAACGCGATATGTGTCATTGAATTCCCACTCGAAATTCCTGTCAGAAGCCAGGCGGACAGATTGCCCACCCGGCTCCTAGGTTGACTATTATGCCAGCCATGTATTTTATTGTCGACCTTTGTATGCAATAGCACTATCTTGCCCAAAGCGCTCTTAAAGAGCTTCGTCAGGGGAGGGAAGGCGTGCAGGCGAACCTACTGAAGGCCCGGCTCAAGGCCGGCGAGCCCAGCTTCGTCTTCTCGGTGCGCATGGCGCGCACCGTCAACATCGTCTCGCTGGCCCAGGGCCTCGGCTATCACGGCATCTATATCGACCTGCAGCACAGCTCGATGTCGATCGACATGGCGGCGCAGATGTTCGGGGCGGCCCTGCACAGCGAGGTCACGGCCTTTGCCCGGCCGCCCAGCCTGGAGCCGGGCTTCATCTCGCGCCTGCTTGATTCCGGCGCGCAAGGTATTTTGGCACCCGACATCCGCTCCGCGGCGGATGCGAGCGCGCTGGTCAAGGCGGCCTTGATCTCGCCCAAGGGCGAACGCTCGGTCGGCACCGGCATCCCGAACCCGCGCTTCAAGGGTTTGAGCGGCGGCGCGCTGGGCGCGGCCATCAACGACGCGACCCTGCTGATCGCCATGATCGAGACGGAAGAAGGCGTCGAAGCCGCCGCCGAGATCATCGGCGTCGACGGCATCGATGCGATCCAGATCGGCAGCAACGATCTGACCACCTCGATGGGCATTCCCGGCCAATACACGCATGAGCGCGTGAAGGTCGCATACCGGAAGGTCATCGAGGCCTGCAAGGCGGCAGGCAAACCGCTGATCATCGGCGGCATCCGCAAGAGCGATGAACTGAAGCCCTATGTGCAGATGGGCGCGGCGCGCTGCTACTTCACCGGCGCCGACGCCAACTTCGTGGTCGAGGGCGCCAAGATGTTCCTGGGCGAGGCGAAGACGGCTGACGCCGTGATGACCAGTTGAGTTTGATCGCGGTGCCGCAGGCAGGGGAGATTCTGCGTCGCCGGGATGCGTACCACAGCCATACACGAAACGATCCATTGGGAGGTTATGAATGCGCGTTTCTCTGACCCTGGCGGGCGCGGTGGCGCTCGGCCTGCTGTCGGGTGCCGCTCTGGCGGAATATCCGGAGCGTCCGATCACCGTCATCAATCCCAACTCTGCCGGCGGCGGCACCGATGTCGGCATCCGCACCTGGCAGCCCTATGTCGAGGCCTGCCTCGGCAACGGCGCGGCCTTGGTCCCGACGGCAATGCCGGGCGCGGCTTCGGCGGTCGGTATCTCGGCGCTGAACCAGGCGGCGCCCGATGGCTACACGATCGGCATGGTCAACATGCCGAACCTCGTCACCAACAAGCTGGCGAAGCCGGAGCAGCCCTCGATCGACGATTTCGTCTATCTCGGCAACATCATCGGCGTGCGCTCCACCTTCAATGTGCGCAAGGACAGCAAGTTCCAGACCCTGGTCGAGGCGGTGGAGTATCTGAAGAGCGCCAGCGGCCCGGTCAATGTCGGCATGGGCGGCATCGGCGCCGATGACCACCTGGCCGGCCTGCAATTGCAGAAGCTGCTCGGCGTGCAGATGAACTTCATCCCATTCGGCTCGGGCGCGGATTCGCGCAACGCGCTGCTCGGCGGCCAGGTCGAATTCTCCATGATGTCGAACGTAGAGGCGGCGGGCTTCCGCGACGAGGTGCGCCCGCTGGCGATCGCCGCGGACCAGCGCAGCGACTTGTTCCCGGAGGTGCCGACCTTCAAGGAGCAGGGCTTTGACCTGGTCGGCGGTTCGACGCACATCATCGCAGCCAAGAAGGGCTTCCCGGAGGAAGCGCTGAAGAAGTGGCGCGATTGCATCCAGGTCGCGGGCAAGGATCCGGCCTTCATCGCCGACGCCCAGAAGCGTTCGCTGTCGCTCAGCGTCATGACCGCGGAGGAAGCCGAGAACTTCGTCCGCACCCAGCAGAAGCTGCTGTCCGATCTGTGGGCCAGCGATCCCTGGATCAAGCCGTAAGCGGATGAGGGGGCGTAAGCCCCCTCTTTCCATCTCCGGCAAGTTGGAGCGCTCGCACGTGAAGAACAGCCTGGACAGCCTGATCGACCGCATCTCGGACCGCGTGACCGGCCACACGCCGTGGGTCGATATCCTCGAGGACGAGCCCGGCCTCGCCATCGAGGATGCCTACCGGGTCCAGTACGGCCTGATGCGCCGCCGGGTGGCGGAAGGCGATCCCGTAGTGGGCTACAAGGCCGCCTATACCAGCGCGGCGGTGCAGGCGCAGCGCGGCAATGGCGGGCCGATTTCGGGCGCCATCCTGCGCTCTGCCATGGTGACGGAAGGCGAGCCGGTCACCCTGGTGCCGAACAGCCGCAACGCGGTGGAGCCGGAGGTGGCGATCCTGCTCGGCGCCGATCTGCCGGGGCCGAACGTGACCGCGCTCGACGTCATGCGCGCCACGCGCCTGCTGCTGCCGGCCATCGAGGTCGCGGTCGGCGCGCCCGGCGAGGTCGATCGCAGCCGCCAGATGGTCATCGCCACGCACAAGACCGCCGGTTACATCATCGTCGGCGGGCCGGGCCGTGCGCCTGAAGGCATTGATCTGCGCCTCGAAGGCGCCGTTATGACCATCAACGGCGAGACCATCGGCTCCGCCACGGCGGTCGAAGTCCTGGGCAATCCCTATAACGCCGCCGCCTTCATCGCCAACACGGCGCTGGCGAATGACGGCATGCTGCGCGCCGGCATGATCCTGATGACCGGCTCCATCATCGCCGCCCGGCGGATCGAGGCCGGCGCCGACGTGCGCGTCGACTTCACCCGGCTGGGCAGCGTCGGCGTGCGCTTTCGGGCCTAGCTCGGCGCGCGGCAATCGCCGCGTCGCGGGAGCCGCCCGCTTCCACCTTTTCCTGGATTGATAACGCGCGATCCGCGCGCCGGGCCGCGCCGGCGCTCGCGTGCGCCTTTTCGTCCTAGGCCGGCGGCCCCGGGTGCTACTCTTGACGCTTCTTTCCGGGACGGCATAGAGTCATCCGAGATACTAGAACCTGTTCCAGAATACTGGAAAACGGGTCAACTTGTCCCTGGATGAGGCGCCAGGGCGGGAACAAGGCGTGGGGGCGTCGCGATGGGTTTGCTGACAGGCCAGGTCTGCATGGTCAGCGGCGCCGGCCAGGGGCTTGGGCGCTCGGTCGCGCTTGAGATGGCGCGCGAAGGCGCCAGCGTCATGCTGCTGGAGCGCAACCCAAAGACGCTCGCCGACGTCGCCGCCGAGATCGGCGTCGCAGGAGGCAAGGCGAAGGCCTTCGAGCTCGACGTCACCGATTACGACACCTACGCCAAAGTCGTCGATACGGCGATCAAGGAATTCAAGCGCATCGATGTGCTGGTCAACAATGCCGCGATCAATCCGCCGGCCAAGACGATCCTGAACGACACGCTGGAAAACTGGCGCCGCACCATCACCATCAATCTGGAATCCGTCTTCATGGGATCCCGGCTGGTCGCGCCGCACATGGCGGAGCAGAAATCGGGCCGCATCATCCACATCGCCTCGATCCAGGGCTTCGCCTCGAGCGGCGAGGTCGGCTCCTACAACGCGGCGAAAGGCGCCATCATCGCCCTGACCAAGTCGATGGCGGTGGAGCTTGGACCTTACAACATCCTGGTGAATGCGGTGGCGCCGGGCTTCATGTCGACGCCGATGTCGATCATCAACGGCGTCAACGAGACCGAGACGCCGGAATTCATCGAGCTGTACGTGAAAAAGGGAAAGATTCCGCTGCGCCGCACCGGATATCCCGAAGATGTGTCTGGCACGGTGATCTTTCTGGCGTCGAAATACTGCCGTTACATGACCGGCCAGTTGCTGGTGGTCGATGGCGGCTTGATGAGCACGTTCTGACGATACGCAACAGGGAGGCTAGGGAAGAACGATGAACAAAACTGGCAATTTCTCGCGGCGGCGGATGTTGCAGGCGTCCGCCACGCTCGGCGCGGGTGCGGCACTGGGCGGCTTCCTGCCGCGCATGGCGCGCGCCAACGAAACACTGAACATGTGGTGGTGGGGCGAGCAAGAGCTGCCCGGCCTGCAGGGCTTCGTCGACGATGCGGTGAAGAGCTACAGCGCGGCGACGGTGAAGCCGATGCTGCAGGACACCGCCGTGGTGATCTCGCAATTCCAGACCGCCGCGGCGGCCGGGGAATCGCCGGACATCCAGTTCCTGTGGAACGGCATCTATCACATGGAGAGCGTTTGGCTGGGCTACCTCCAGCCGCTGGAAGGCTTGGTCAGCGACGAGGTGATCAAGGCATCCAATGCGACTCTGTTGAGCCGGTTCGGCGGCAAGACTTATCGGCTCGGCTGGTACCCGCTGCCGATGATCTGGATCTACAACAAGGACCTCTATGACAAGGCGGGCCTCGATGCCGACAAAGCGCCGGCGACCTGGGACGAGTTCCTGGCCGCCTGTGACAAGTTGAAGAGCGCCGGCATCTCGCCGGTCGGCGGCGGCATCCAGGACGGCTATTGGGGCGAATGGTATTTCGGCCACGCCTTGGCGCA
The DNA here is from genome assembly GCA_035549815.1 of Dongiaceae bacterium. Lineage (GTDB taxonomy): Bacteria > Pseudomonadota > Alphaproteobacteria > Dongiales > Dongiaceae > Dongia_A. The sequence goes on along the minus strand of DASZQC010000492.1, from coordinate 4,087 downwards.
GAACGTCGACAGCGCCGGCGAGGTGATCGGCCTGTTCACCGGCGACAAGGATTTCCGCGAGCCCAAGTATCACGAGCATTGGGTGAAGCTGGAAGAGCTGCGCAAGGCCGGCTTCTTCAATCCGGAAATGTCCTCGACCGAGCTCTATCCCGGCATCGACTTGATCGTCGCCGGCAAGGTGGGCGCGGGTCTTTCGGTTGGCGCGCGCGTGCCGGCCGACAGCAAGACCACCAATGGCCGAATCGGCACCATGGTGATGCCGGTCTATGGCAAGGGCAAGCTGGCGGGTCAGCCGATCTTCGATTCCCAGGGCCTCGGCATTCCGTCCAAGGCGAAGGACCCGAAGGCCGCCGCCGCCTTCCTGGAATATCTGCAATCGCCGGAGCAGTTGAACGCGCTGCACGAGAAGACCGGCTGGATTCCGGCCAACACCGGCTTCGACGCGAACAAGATCGAGGACCCGGTGGTGCGCGACATGTGGCAGCGCTGGGGCCTGTCGCCGAACATCCCGTACCTCGCCAACTTGGTGCCGGGCCAGTTCTACGAGCAGGCGCTGCTGCCGACCGCGCAGCAGGTCGTCGAAGGCAAGATCACCGGCGAGCAGGCCGGCGAGCTCGCCTACAACGTCGCCAAGGAATGGCGCGAGTTCAATCCGGACATCGTCGAGAACTACAAGAAGTGGGCCGCCGACCTGGGCGGTTGATCCGGCATATTCCGGGAGCCCAGGCGCCAAACGGGCCTGGGCTCCCGTTTCATTTTGGGCAAGGTCTGTTGCATGGCGATCGGTTCTGAATGGCGCGGGCGGTAAACCAAGGTTCCAGGTGGGCGCCCTATCTCTATGTGGCGCCGCTGGTCGCGCTGCTGGTGTTCGTTTTCGGCTACCCGCTGGTCCGCATCTTCGAATTCAGCTTCAAGATGGTGCGCGGCATCGACGGCCCGTGGATCGGCTGGCGCAATTACGAGCTGGTGCTGGGCCAGTCCCTGTTCTGGGAATCGGTGCGCCACAATCTGCTGCTGCTGCTGGCGGTTCCCTTCATGGTGGCCTGGTCGCTGCTGATCGCCGTCGTGCTCTATGAGCGGCTGAAGGGCTGGAAGCTCTATCGCGTCGTCCTGTTCCTGCCCTACATCCTGGCGATTCCGATCATCGCCGTGATCATGAAAAAGATGTTCCAGTTCAACGGCCCCATCAACGAGGTGCTGCGCTGGATCGGGCTGGATTTCCTGGCGCTGGACTGGATCGGCTCGTCGGACGTGGCGCTATGGACGGTGATGCTCCTGATCATCTGGCGCGAATCCGCGCTCGGCATCATCCTGTTCCTGGCGCGGCTGCTGGCGCTGGATGAATCGCTGATCGAATCCGCCAAGCTGGAGGGCGCCAATTGGTGGCAGCGCCTGTGGCACGTGATCATTCCGCAGATGAAGGTGGTGATCGAGTTCTATGTGGTGGTCAGCGTCATCACCATCCTGTCCGCCGTCTTCTCCTATGTGTTCGTGATCGGCGGCGGGCGTGGTGGCCCCGGCACCTCGACCATGGTGGTGGAGCTCTACATCTTCAACGCGCTGATCCGTACGAGCCTGCCCGGCATTGCCTCCGCCGTATCGGTGATGCTGTTCCTGGTGTCGCTGCTGTTGATCGTGCCTTTGTTCGCGGCGCGGCGCAAAGCCAACGAGGAGGAGGTCTAGGCCATGGCCGCCCGAGCCGATTCCGCGACCTTGCGCGTCAGGCCCGATCGGGTGCTGAAGCATTTCATCCTGGTCGTGGCCACCTTGGTGGCGTTGACGCCGACGGTGTTCATGATCTTCACTTCGCTGAAAAGCGACGAGGAATACACCTTCAACAAGGTTGGCCTGCCGCACGCGATCGTTTTCGATCATTTCAACAATGTGCTGTTCGAAAGCGAGTTTCTGTCCTGGATGGTGAACAGCATGATCCTCGCGGCCGGCGCCGTGGCGCTCAGCACGGTGGTCTCCTGCCTCGGCGCCTATGCCATCGCGCGCATGCAGTTTGTCGGGCGCAGCCTGCTGTTCTCCGTCAGCACCTCGCTGATGGCGATTCCGCCGGTGGTCATGATCGTGCCCCTGTTCGTGCTCTATACCCAGTTGAAGCTGATCAGCACCTATGAGGGCGCGATCCTGATCTATGCCGGCCTGATCACGCCTTTCTCGGTCTATCTGCTGACCAGCTTCTTCAGGACGCTGCCACGAGAGATCTTCGAATCCGCGCGCATCGACGGCGCCTCCGATTTCCTGATCTTGCTGAAGATCGTCATTCCGCTGTCGCTGCCGGCGCTCCTGACCCTGGTGGTGGTCAACGCGCTCTATGTCTGGAACGACTTGCTGATCGCCATCATCTTCCTGCAGGACGACGCGAAGCGCACCTTGATGGCGGGCATCAGTGTCTTCCAGGGCCGCTACGGCGATCAGATCCCGCTGACCATGGCCGGCATGGTCTTCGCCAGCGCACCCATGGTCATTCTGTATATCGCTTTCCAGAAGCACTACATTCAGGGCCTCATGGCCGGCTCGATCAAATGAGCGTGGTGCTGGAAAGCGAGGCGCTGCACGTCACCGTCAACCCGCGCGTCGGGGGGACGATCACTAAGATCGTGCACAAGGCGAGCGGCCTGTCGGTGCTGGGCACGACGCCGTGGGATACGATCGACGAACCGCTCGAGCCAGCCGCGGCGCGTGACGAGCCGACCTGGCTGACGCGCTATACCGGCGGCTGGCCGCTGCTGTTCCCCAATGGCGGCGACGCCTGCGAGTTTGCCGGCATGTTCCACGGTTTTCACGGTGAGGCCTCGATCTCGCCATGGGGGTTCTCGTTGGTGGGCGCGACGATGATCCTGCGGCGCCGGTTCTTCACCGTGCCCGTGCGGATGCAGCGCGAGATCGCGATCGAAGGCGACCTCGTCGTCGTGCGCGAGCAGGTCGCGCTGGAAGGCGACCGGTCGATCCAGGTGATGTGGGGACACCATCCGACCTTTGGCGACGATCTGCTGGACGGCGCCTTCGAGATCCGCAGCGGTGCACGCACGGTCCAGACCGACAAGGCCTATGACCCGCCGGCCAATCCGCTCCAGCCCGGCGTGACCGGCGAATGGCCGCGGGTGAAGGGCAAGGCGGGCGCGTTCGACCTGCGGCATCCGCCCCCCGTGCCGATGGCGGCCTTGTGCTTCCTCAGCGATTTCGAAAGCCCGTGGATCTCGATCCGCCGGAAGGACGATGCGGTGGCGATCGCCTTGTCCTGGGACGCGACGGTGTTCCCTTATGCCTGGCTGTGGTACGAGCTGGGCGGCACGGCCGACGGGCCATGGTTCAACCGTGCGCGGCTGATGGGGCTGGAGCCCAACAGCACCTGCTCGGCCAACGGCCTGGCCGATGCGCAGCGCCGTGGCGGCCGCCTGCTGACACTACAGCCGGGCGTCGAGACGCAGGCTGGTATCCGGCTACACGTATTTAAGCCGAATGGCGAAGTGCCCGGTGTGGACGCCGAGGGGCGCGCGCTCTAGGCCGAGAGGCGCTGGAACGCCTCGCCGCTTTCGTGGAACAGGTGGCACTTGGCGCCGTTGAAGCCGACGGTCACGTCGTCGCCGCTCGACACCACCATGTCGCCCGGCGCGTGGACGGTGATGTCCTTGCCCTCCGGACCGCGCAGATAGAGGTACGTATCGCCGCCGAGGCGCTCGACATTGTAGACCCTGCCGGAGATGTGGGAATCACCGCTGCCGTCGGCATGCAAAGTTTCCGGCCGGACACCGAGGGTCACCGGCGCGCCTTCCAGGCCGTTCCCGGCGGGCCGGCAGCGGACCATCGTCTTGCGGCCGCCATCCAACTCCACCTCGATGCCGCCATCCGTGGCGCGCGCGATCCTGCCGGGCAGGAAGTTCATCGACGGCGAGCCGATGAAGCCGGCAACGAAGCGGTTGCGGGGATAATGATAGAGGTCGAGCGAGCCGGCCATGTGGAAGGGGCGGAAGTACGCCTCGAGCCGCAGCACCTCGCGCCCGCCGGGCTCGAAGAGGATCGCCGTGGGCACGTAGTGGACCTTGCGCGCCCGCGCCTCGGGCCCCGGCACCGGGAAGCG